>JAGLJX010000399.1 GCA_023142175.1 Emcibacter sp. | reverse complement strand
AAAAACCGCACTCACCGGCATTAGGCGCGGCTTGAAAATGCACCAGTAATATATCGCCGCCAGAGATAAAAAAGGAAATAAGTTATCAAGAAAAAAAACTCTGTATTGGATCTGAGCCACAATCACAAGCAGCAAGCTACTTACAAAAGGCAGGATACCTCTAAAACCAATTTCCGATTTACTCTCCAGACCCATCTTCATCAATTCGATTCCTCGGACTTATTTTCCTGACCCGCTGTAACTGGGCTTCGGATTATATCATATCCCACAATACTAACGTAATTGAGGTTATATAATTTGGTTGATAATTTGATCCTTATACTTTCCGCATTAATTTCGACCACCTGTCCTACTGGCAGGTCAGGTGGGAAAACCATACCATATCCAGAGGTCAAAATCAGGTCACCGATAGCAAGATTTTCACCTAAGGGCAGGAAAGAAAGCTTCGGATAGGGTGAATTGTCACCTTCCAAAATCATATTTATGCCGCCGGATGCCAGCTTAACCGGAATACGGCTATTTATATCTGTGGCCAGCAATACCCGTGAAGAAGAATGCCCTACAGTGATAGTACGCCCCACGATGCCATCCTCATTAATAACTGCCTGACCTTTTATTACCCCGTCACCGGTTCCCCGGTTAATCAATACACTTTTAAAAAAGGGACTGTCGCTGTCTGATACTACTCTGGCGGCGGCAATGGTATTCACCTGCCCTTCGCCAACATTCAGCATTTTTTTTAATCGTTGATTATCAATAGCCAGTTGAGAGGCTTTGATCTGTGCCAGTTTCAGGCTTTCAATCTCTGTTTTCAGCCGTTTATTTTCAGAGAAAACAATTGCAACCTGTCTTGTCCATTCTATGAAGCTGTCTGCAGCTTCAAAAGGGCGCGACACAACGTTCAGAACAGGCACAAATATATCCGAAACTTCAGAACGAATGTCATTAACGATAGTGGAATTCTTACTGCCAAATATAAGTAGGGCAAGTGCCAAAGTTACGAAGAAGCCAGAGGAAAACCTGTGTCTTAACTCCTTCATATTTTAACCTCACTTTAGATTACCGGGAAATTTAGCCTTAATAAGAGTCAAGCAGCACATGTTGTAGAATTTCATCTTCCAACGCCCGCCCGGTTCCCAGAGCAACACAGGTCAACGGTTCATCCGCAATGAATACAGAAAGCCCCGTTGCCTTTCGAATAATAGTGTCCAGGTCACGCAATAACGCCCCGCCGCCGGTCAATACAATTCCTTTTTCGACAATATCCGATGCCAGCTCCGGTGGTGTTTGCTCAAGGGCTGTTTTAACGCCTTCAACAATGGCACTTACCGGCTCAGTCAGGGCTTCGGATATTTGAAGCTGATCAACGACAACTACCTTGGGTACACCGTTCATCAGATCGCGGCCTTTGATCTCCATCGTTTCCCCGACACCATCTTCCGGTGCGGCAGCGGTACCGATTTCTTTTTTAATCCGTTCTGCGCTCGCTTCCCCAATAAGAAGATTATGGTTACGCCGGATATAGGAAATAATGGCTTCGTCCATCTTGTCGCCGCCGACCCGCACTGACATGGCATAAACAATACCACCAAGGGAAAGAACCGCAACTTCGCTGGTGCCACCACCAACATCAACAATCATTGATCCCGTAGGCTCTGTCACCGGAAGTCCGGCGCCAATTGCCGCAGCCATAGGTTCTTCGATAAGGGATACGCGTCGCGCCCCCGCCTCTAATGCGCTGTCACGAATAGCTTTGCGTTCCACCGGTGTTGAACCGGATGGTACACAGATCACAATATGCGGGCTGGCAAACATGCT
>JAGLJX010000398.1 GCA_023142175.1 Emcibacter sp. | reverse complement strand
TTCACACTTTCGCCCATGCTTCCCAGATGCACCGGCATGTGCGGCGCATTGGCAATCAGGTTTCCCTCAAAGTTGAACACGGCGCAGGAAAAATCGAGACGTTCCTTGATATTGACCGAATGTGCGGTGTTCGCCAGCGTCGCGCCCATCTGTTCGGCAATAGACATGAACAGGTTATTGAAGATTTCCAATGTTACCGGATCATATGCTGTCGAAGACTTTGCCATTGTGCCTGAGGATGAGTTTTTTTCCAGAATGACATGGCGATAGTTATTCAGACGGCCGCCCCAGTTTTTTTCAATTACGATTGTACCAGTAGGTTCAATCACAATCGCTGGCCCTTGCAGCTTTTGACCAAATTCCAGTGTCTCAATTAAATATACCGGCGCGTTGTGCCAGTCCCCCCTAGAGTAGATTTTCCGAATTGTCTCAGGAGTTGGTGCAGTAGCGGATATATTCTCCGTATGTTGTTCCTGATGTTCATCCCGACCGCCAAAAGATTCCACTATGATAACCTCAATGATGATCTTTTTCTCCGTGGTGATGAAGCCATATTGCCTTTTGTGGCTATACTCAAAATCAAGGCGCATCTGCGGCGCGTCTGTGATGGGTACCCTGATCGTAGTATCTGTGCCTTTGTATCTGAGCAACGCTGATGCTATGTGGGTTATTTCCGTCCCGTTAACGCCCTGTTCCACCAGATCTGTAATGTTAAGCGCGGTTAAGTCTTCTATATTATCTTTAATATCTTTAAGCAGGGAAGGGGTTAAGGCCTGATCGAATACATACTGACGCTCAGTTCTGATATCTGCCAGACCCATACCGTAAGCCGACAGAACACCAGACAGGGGATGGATAAAAATTTTATTGATTCCCAGCCTGTCCGCTACAAGACAGGCGTGCTGACCACCCGCACCACCGAAACAATTCAGGGCATAATCCTTGATGTCATAGCCCCGCGAGACAGAGATTTTTTTGATGGCCTGAACCATATGCTCCACTGCAATTTCAAGAAACCCCTCTGCCACATCTTCTGCGGAACGATTATCGCCAATCTGTTCGGAGATTTTTTGAAAAGCAGTTACGGCGGCTTTGTGGTCCAGATGTTGATCCTGCTCAGGGCCAAATATAGCCGGAAAATAATCCGGTTGAATCTTTCCCAGACAGACATTGATATCTGTAACCGCAAGATTGCCGCCGCGACGGTAACAGACAGGGCCGGGATTAGCGCCAGCGGATTTGGGGCCGACCCGGAAGCGGCCATCTTCGAATTTCAGCAGTGATCCACCACCTGCTGCGATCGTATGAATATTCATCATGGGCACGCGCATACGCACACCCGCTACCTCGGTTTCATAAACCTTCTCAAATTCGCCAGCGTAATGGGTAACATCGGTTGATGTCCCGCCCATGTCGAAGCCGATAATTTTATCAAAGCCCGCCAGTTTGGCCGTATGGACCGCGCCGACAATACCGCCCGCAGGCCCGGATAATATTGCATCTCTACCGCGGAATTTATGGGCATCTACCAGCCCGCCGGAAGATTGCATGAATAGTAGTTTTCCCGGCGAATAATCATCATTAATGGCTGATGAGATGCCGTCAATATAGCGTTTAAGGACTGGTGTCAGATAAGCATCCACTATGGTTGTTTCGCCGCGCGGGACTATTTTAGCCAGTGGGCTGACTTCATGGCTGGCTGAAACTTGGCTGAAACCGATTTCTCCTGCAAGTCGGGCCAGTTTTTTCTCATGCTCGGGATATTTATAAGCATGCATAAGGACAATGGCAATTGAGCGATATCCATCTGCAAAAGCTTGCTTTAAAGAATCTTTCGCTGCGACAAGGTCAAGGGGTGTTTCAACGTCACCGGATGCAAGAACCCGTTCTTCTGCCTCTAAAACTCTGCCATATAATAGGTTAGACTTTTTAATATTCAGCGCAAATATATCGGGTCGTGCCTGATGGCCAATTTCGATGATGTCCTTAAGGCCCTGAGTAATAATTAATACGGTGTCCTCTCCTTTTTTTTCAAGGAGGGCATTTGTGGCGATAGTCGTTCCCATTTTAACGGTTTTAATTGTCTCACACGGGATCGGATCAATCTTTCCCAGATCAAGAAAATGTCGGATACCGTGAAGGGCCGCATCGTCATAAGCTTCAGGGTTCTCTGATAGCAGTTTTTTGGTATGCAATTTACCATTTGGCGTTTTTGCAACAATATCAGTGAAAGTACCGCCACGATCGACCCAAAACTGCCATTGAGCTTTTGTTTCCAGCTGTTCTTTTCCTGTAGTCATTGATTTCCCATTAAACTTTTTAAAATTGCATATCAGATATACAATATTTAAATAATCAATTTATCTGCGTTATGGCAATGTGTAGTCGTTAAGTGAGAAGTATAGTATTTATATGGTCACTGTAGCAATGACGAGTGTAGTGAATACACAAGAAGAGGTGACAGCTTTCTTCAGGATATGAT
>JAGLJX010000397.1 GCA_023142175.1 Emcibacter sp. | reverse complement strand
TCCGCGTCCCAAACGCGGCGCTCTGGCCCGACTGAGCTACACCGAGGTATGTTGGTGGGAGTTGATTAGTGGCTCAGCTCCCAGAACCATTTAGTTTCCTTGATTGTGCTAGCAATGGTTCAAGGATCAAGACCATGTTGGTGGCGGGAGAGGGATTTGAACCCCCGACCTTCAGGTTATGAGCCTGACAAGACCATAGTTAACTACCTGATATATAACAATAAAATTATACGCTGTCAAATCTTGTGCGTAATTTTGTGCGCAATGCTTGCCTGCAAACAAGCCGTTTTAAGGCCCATATAGAGGCCTTAGCACTCGTACGGCACCAAGTATCAAATAATCACCAAACGACGATTATAGGATAAATTTTCTAAGTCTGGGTCAATAATAGTTATTTTCTTAAAGATAGCGGTAATCTGGTTCTTTGCCTGACTGTCGTCAAAAGATTTAAGTCATACTTACAAAAGACGTACAACATATCTAGTACTACGTCCGCCGCCATCCATCTTCCTGATTGCTTCAATATTTAATAATTCAGCCAAGTCACGGGTGGCCGTCGCTTTTGAGCAATTTGTCATTTTTATGTATTTTTGCGCGCTGACACCACCCTTGAATCCCTCTACCCCTTCACGGAGCATTCTGTTTAGAACTTTTGCCTGACGGTCATTAAATAAATTTGTATATCTGTCCCAATAACGTACCTTGGAAAGTACAAAGGCAATTTGCTCTTTAGCCTGTTTTTGAGAATCCTGTACAAGCTCTGTGAACCATAATAGCCACTCTGTTATATCAAGGTCACCCAAACTGGCACGCGACAGATAATCATAATATTCATGCCGTCTCCCCTGAATGGTCGTAGATAAACTCAAAAGGGCGGGATGACCAAGTTCCTGAGATAGGGCAATTTCAGATATAGCGCGACCTATACGACCATTACCGTCAGAAAAGGGGTGAATAGACTCAAAATACAAATGTGCTATGCCGGCCCTGACCGCCCCCTTAATATCTCTGCTATCATTAAACCACTTGATAAAGAGAACCATTTCCTCTGGTACTTGCGATGATGGCGGCGCTTCAAAGTGAACCTTCTCTTTACCAATCGCCCCTGAGACAATCTGCATGGGTTCAATATTTGCACGCCACTTCCCTACATCCATCTTACTTCGCTCATATCGACCTACAATAATTTGATCCTGCCACTGACAAAGCCGTTCCTTGGTTAACTCTTCTGAAAAGCTGTCCCTGACAGAAATCATCAATGCGGCAACACCGTTAGCCTTAGGATCACGGACTGTCTCAGGCTCTTTGTTTAGACCTAGTTGATTGCGGATGGAAGATCGAACGTCTTCTCTATCAAGATTCTCGCCTTCAATTTGTGACGTTTTCACGGCTTCTGAGACCATGAGATCAATCAAAGCATCTGTCTTTTCTATATCTGACAGGTGTTTTACTTCGCCAACAAGACTGCTGGCTTCCAGTGCATAAGCATAGGCCTTCTGATCAACGACCTCCGTATCCCAAGTGAAATTAGGCCATTTTTTTCTCTGCCAAATATATTGCATCTCTTGCCTTTATATAATTTCTATTATTTCATGAGCCGATTATATCAACTGTTCGGCTCAAATTCAAATTATTTATGAGCCGAATAATAGCATTATTCGGCTCATATGGGGTCTTAAGGGCTTGTCACCTAAACTTTTCTTAATTCTATATTATATGATGCCCATGAAAAAAATATCTTATCATCGACATCTCTTCCATCCAGATATAATCAAACAAGCGGCTCTGTCAAAGGAACTTGTTGCACCGAATTTCTAATTAGTTATTTTGGCTCAATGAACATTTCATTTAAATATTACAAACATAATCCAGCAATCATTCAATTGTCTATACTACTTTATATCAGATATCCATTATCGCTTCGACAGGTAGAAGATATGCTCTATGAAAGAGGCGTAGATATAAGTCATGAATCCATCAGATTATGGTGGAACCGTTTCGGCCCAGTTTTGGCTGCAAAGATCAGAAAGAAGCGCACGTCTTATCCCAAGCAATATTCAAATTGGCGGTGGCACATTGATGAAGTCTTCGTCAAAATAGGAGGTAAAACCCACTATCTTTGGCGCGCTGTAGATCATGAAGGTGAAGTTCTTGACGCTGTTGTAACAAAACGACGTGACAAGAAAGCCGCGCTGAAAGTATTAAAATCTCTCATAAAGCGCTATGGACGGCCAACGGCTATCGTCACAGATAAGCTCAGGTCTTATAACGCTGCTATGAAAGAACTGGGTTGCCAAAGTAGGCAAGAGGCCGGAGGTCGATTAAACAATCGGGCTGAGAATAGTCACCTACCTTTCCGACGACGAGAATATGCCATGCAGGGCTTTCGGAAAGAGGAGACACTTCAAAAATTTACGTCTATTCATAGTCAGATATACAATCATTTTAACGGAGAACGGCACCTAGTAAACAGACAAACATTTAAGGAATTTCGTTCAGAATCTATGACTGAATGGCGCTCTCTCACGGCATAAATAATTTGTGATTAAATGCCTCTTTGACTAACTTCAGTTTACTTTGACAACGCCCCGCATTGATGCTGAGGATTAGAAAAAAGTCGAGTAAAAAGAAAAGACGACAGATTTCAGCGAGTGCTGTCTTCAACCGTGTCGGTTTATGGATGCTCTTTCATGCAAAGAGCACCGTTGTTTGTTTGATTATTTCAAGCAGGCAATGAAGTCATCTACTTCATTGAGATTTTATTTTCCCCTCCCGATTGCTTCCACCAAGCAATATGACCGGAAGGGGCTATTTTTTTAACTTATTTTTTAGAGTCAGCTTCAGAATCCACATCAATTCTTTTGACACGCCTGACATTAACAAGGCTTGTATCAATCATATCCTTCAAATGAGCAGCATAGTGTTTTTCGATCATCTCAACAGATGTCCGACAATTCTTAGCAACTTGATAGATGTCAGCACCTTCAAGCAGGCGGAAGCAGATATAACTATGCCGCAAGCTGTAGGCCGTTCGGGCTTTCCCGCTACGGTCAAACTTCAGCTTTTGCTCTGTTAGGATGCCGTTCAGCATTTTTTTAAAGTCGTTGGGGAACAAACGATCCGTTGGTTCAGGTTTATTTCGTTCTAGCATACGCTCAAATGGGCGCACCGCCCCCGGCATGCTTTTGCAATATCCAACACCGCGCTTACCGCGCACTTCAATTTCTAGAATAGTTTCCTCGGTATATTCATCATCCACGATTTCAATATCCCGATACTCCATGTTCTTCGCCTCATCTGGGCGAAGGCCTGTATTAGTCATTATAAGAACATAGTCATGCAGTTGCTCTGCATAATGCTTAAAGCGTTTCCTTTTAGGATTAGCTGCATTCTCCCTAGTGGCTTCATAAAACTGTTTATATTCTTTGGGCGTAAACCATGGCCGATGCTCTACCTTGCTTTGCCGCCGATAAGGGTCAGAAAGGTCTGGCAGATATTCTAGCCAGCCATGACGCTGGGCAGCTTTCAGCACCATGCTCATGGTTACAATTTCATTATGAAGAGTATTACGGGCGGGATGCTTCCAAGGTTTGGGCTCACCCGATATTTTATCAATATTATTTTCATCCCAATTATCTTGCTTGGTCATTCGGTGAACACGATATTCTTGCCCA
>JAGLJX010000396.1 GCA_023142175.1 Emcibacter sp. | reverse complement strand
TCCTTACAGGTGATTTGAGCCGCATGATATCGGGCAGGAATAGCTTTGAGCAGTCGCAAGTCCCGCTCCAGCATTATGGTTTCAGCAACGGTGGGAATTCCGGGAAGACCCATGCGGGTTGCCAGAGCGCCCGCATTCATGCAGCCATTGTCGGACAGTTCCGGTACCGCAAGATGCTGAACGATCAGGACATCAAACATGGACGAATATTTAAGTACTTTCGACATCAGAGCAGGGTTGGCAACACTTTTGTTGCCGTCGGTAAATGCCTTCAGTCCGGCCTTGCTCATCAGGCCGATTTCAGTCATTTCTTTGCCTTCAAGCTGTTTGCTGATCGCCGGGAAAGCGATAAAATTAACAATGGCCTTCTTTGCGCGGGTTTCCATAAATTCGATCCGCGCCATATCATCAATAATCGGGTCTGTGACGGGCTGTACGCAGACAGTTGTCACACCACCGGCGGCGGCTGCTTCGCCCGTATTTTCGATGGTGTCTTTATAGTCGGCACCGGGGATGCCAACAAACACCCGCATATCAATAAGGCCGGGGCAAAGACATTTGCCCTTGCAATCAACAACCTCCGCATCTGAAGGGGCGTCTATATGTTCGCCGACTTCCGAAATAATGCCGTCATGGGTCATAATCTCGCCTGTCATATCCATGCCAGTAGCGGGGTCAAGAAGACGGGCGTTTTTATATATGGTATAGCTGCTCATTCTACGTTCCCCTCTTTTTTGTCTGATGGGGGGAACTATCGTTCGCAAGCTCACTACTTGATCTCCCCCCGCATCCGTGGGATGCTCCCCCCTCCCGTTTCTCTCGGGTTAGTAAATCGAGGCAGGCCATGCGTACCGCAACCCCCATTTCAACCTGTTCCTGAATAGCACTTCGGGTCAGGTCGTCGGCAACGGTGGCATCAATTTCCACCCCACGGTTCATGGGGCCGGGATGCATGATCATGGCATCATCCTTAGCCACCGATAATTTGTCATAATCCAAGCCGTAAAGAGAGAAATACTCACTGATCGTTGGGAAATAGCCGCCATGCATACGTTCGGTTTGCAGGCGCAGCATCATCACGACATCGCAACCTTTTAAACCTTCTTTCATGTCATGATAAACTTCCGCACCAAGTTCGCTCAAGTTGGTGGGGACCAAGGTGGATGGGCCTATGACCCGTACCCTAGCACCCATGATATTAAGCAGATGGATGTTGGAGCGGGCAACACGGCTGTGCAACACATCGCCGCAAATGGCAACGGTCAGCTGGGCAATTCTGCCTTTGCGCCGTCTTATGGTCAGGGCATCAAGCAGGGCTTGTGTCGGATGTTCATGCTTGCCATCTCCGGCATTAAGTACAGCACAATTGACCTTTCTCGACAGAAGTTTTACGGCACCGCTACTGCCGTGACGTACCACCAAAAGATCAGGCCGCATGGCGTTAAGGGTAGAGGCGGTGTCCAGTAATGTTTCGCCTTTTTTAATGGATGAACCACTGCTCGACATATTGATCACATCCGCACCCAGTCTTTTCCCGGCAAGCTCAAAGGACATACGGGTTCTTGTAGAATTTTCAAAAAACAGGTTTATCTGGGTCAAGCCAGTCAGAATGTCGGTTTTTTTATTGGTTTTTTTATTCTGCTCGGCATATTTATCGGCAAGATCAAGGATGCAATTGATATCCTGTTCTTTCAAGCCTTCAATGCCGAGAAGATGTTTATGGGGAAATCGTAAGTCTGCCGTTTTTTCGGCTTCTGACATATTTTCAGTCCTTGAATTATTATTCTATCACTGAAAAAACATTTTATAGGAATAAAAGCCTTCACAAGCAAGACAATAGTATAGCCCCGTCAAATATTGACAGGGCTATAAGATATTAGGCTACATAATTTTAGAGTTGAGGTGCTTTTACTTCACTACTTGTTTGCCAGACGGTATCTTCATATTCAGCAATTTCAGTAGTCTGTTTTTGTGTCAGTTGGCTGACTTGCTGCATTTGGCTCTGTTGTAATTGCCT
>JAGLJX010000395.1 GCA_023142175.1 Emcibacter sp. | reverse complement strand
CTGTTGCAGCTGGAAGCATTCCTGTGTTTGTTGAAATTGGATTTTAGTTAGATGTTGAGTTGGGGCACCTTGGACAAAACCAGCATATGTTGGAATTGTGGCTTTTTTTTCAGGCATTTGAGTATCTCCTTTTTGAGTGAGTTGAGTATGAAATGCTCACATGAACCCGCTAAATAGTTGGCTTCGAATAACTCAAAAAATAGAAAAAAAAGAAAAATTAAAAAAAGGACACGGGCTCATACGAGGTGGGACATATTATACTTTAGATTATGCTAATTTTCAATAGTTTATTTCTTGTTTTTCTAATATACTAAACTAACAGAATCAAAGGAGTCGTTATGACCTATTGCCTCGGAATTCGTGTTAAGGAAGGATTGGTATGTCTGGCAGATGGGCGTCTGACAAGTGGCATGCAGGCCCATAGCGCGGGAAAGGTGAGCATGCATAATATTGCCTCCCGCGAAATATGTATTATGACATCGGGACTACGTTCCATCCGTGATAAAACGCTGGCCTATTTTGATGATCTTTGCGTCAAGGGAAAACCGGAAGACCAAACTTCATTGCGTGATGTGTTAAAATTTTATACTCTAGCCCTGCGGCAGGTGGCAACAGAGGACTGGGACGCACTTCAGCGGTCCAATCTGCGGTTTGACCTTCATGCGCTGATCGGGGGTAAACTGGAAAGGGATAAGGAGCCCTGTATGTATCTGGTTTATCCTGAGGGTAACTGGATTGAGATGAATGATCGCACTATATATTTGTCTATTGGGGCGACATCTTATGGCAAAACTTTTCTCGACCGTACACTTCGCTATGACACCCCTATGGAAACGGTGGTCAAGATCGCTTATCTGTCATTTGATTCGACAAGGGTGAGCGCCGTTGATGTGGGCTACCCCTTAGATCTACTCACCTATATTCATGATGAGAAATGGCGCCATGAATTATATAAATATGATGATCTGGCCTCGCTAAATCAATGGTGGAACGGGCATCTTCGGGAGCTGATTGCTAAACTGCCTGCTGAAAAGAAATTCAAGAATCTTCTGTGACGGAATAGGACATTTTATCTAATGCCCCTTGCAAAATGTAAGCTGCCGCCATTTTATCGACCACTTCCTTGCGGCGTTTCCGGCTGGCATCGGCCTCTAGCAAAGTGCGGGTGACGGCAATGGTGGACAACCGTTCATCCCACAGGGCGATGGGGAGGTCTGTTTTCTCAGACATATTTTTGGCAAATGCACGGGTTGACTGGCAACGGGGGCCTTCGCTGCCATCCATATTCAGAGGAAAGCCAAGTACTAGTCCACCAACATTCTGCTCATTTATAATGGTGATTAACCGTTCGGCATCTTTGCTAAATTTAGTGCGTTTTAGTGTCTCCATAGGCGTTGCAATACTGCACATGATATCGGACAGGGCAATCCCAATAGTTTTACTGCCAAGATCAAGCCCAAGGAGCCGTTGCCCCATGCTCATATGATTTTTAATTTCTTCTAATTTCACTAGCATGAGGGGGTTATACAAAAGAAATTAATAAAAAGCAGTATTTTAAAATTTCTCCCTTGATGTTTGTGCGAAAAAGGCTCAGCATACGGCAAATTCCAAGGGGCGTTTTGATTGAAGCTGAGACCCCACCAGTGATTTCTGTGCTTAAAGTAGCGATAAGCGGTAGTACATTCAAGAAGTTACAAGTGGAGACCCTTTGAACCTGATCCAGATTATACTGGCGGAGGGATGGAATCATTTATGACATTCCCCTCATGTATAGGATCATTTTATTAATTAGGATCCAAGTTATGAATATCGAAAATAAACCCGAAAAGATGTCCGAAAATATGCCCGAAAAGATGAAAGTCAGTACTGGGCCGCTTCCCGCATCCCGTAAAATTTACGTGAAAGGGACTGTGGCACCGGATATCCGGGTTCCCATGCGGGAAATCACCCTGCATCCCACCGCGAATGAAAAACCGGTGCGGGTTTATGATACCTCTGGTCCCTATACAGATCCAGATGTGAAGATTGACATCTACAAAGGTCTGGCAAGAATGCGCACCGACTGGATCAAAGGGCGCGGTGATGTGGAAGAATATGACGGTCGTGAGATCAAATTGGAAGATAATGGCAATGCCAAGGGCAAATATCTCGCCGAAGAATTTCCCGTAAAGCATCGTCCTTTGAGAGCCAAAAAAGGCCAGAACGTCAGCCAGATGGATTATGCCCGCCGTGGGATCATCACACCGGAAATGGAATATATCGCCA
>JAGLJX010000394.1 GCA_023142175.1 Emcibacter sp. | reverse complement strand
GTGCTGTCCTTAACGTCATAGCTGGCCATACTTTCCATCATGATCGCCGCATCACGAACCGTTTTGGTAATTGGCCCTGCCTGATCCAGTGAAGATGCAAAAGCAATCATGCCCCAGCGGGAACAACGTCCATAGGTTGGCTTCATGCCAACAAGTCCTGTAAAGGCCGCAGGCTGGCGTATGGAACCACCGGTATCTGTTCCGGTCGCCGCAATGGCCAAATCACCCGCGACGGCGGCAACGGACCCACCGGATGAACCACCCGGCACATAGTCCTTTGTTTCTAGCTCGCCATTTTCTTTGGTGGCGCGCCAAGGGTTTGACGTCGGGCCGTAATAACTTGTTTCATTGGAAGACCCCATGGCGAATTCGTCCATATTGGTCTTGCCCAGCATCACCGCACCGTCCTGCCACAGGTTTGCGGTCACGGTGGATTCATATTTTGGCTTGAAGCCATTGAGAATATGGCTTGCGGAACAGCTATGAACATCTTTTGTACAATAAAGGTCTTTCACGGCGATGGGAATACCGGTCATGCCCGTAGCATTTCCACCCCGGATCATCCCGTCGGCTTTATCCGCCATATCAAGTGCAATGTCGGCAGTTTCAACGATATAGCTGTTCAGCTCGCGTCCCTGTTCCATATTGGCCAGATACTGCTCGGTCAATTCGCGAGAGGTAAAATCCCCTTTGACCAGTCCGTCACGGGCTTCGGCGAGGGTGAGTTCAGTTAATTTTGTCATGCTCTTTCCCCTACTCGATTACTTTTGGCACGGTGAAGAAACCATGCTCGGAATTTGGTGCATTAGCCAGAACCTCATCGCGGTACCCACCGTCCGTCACTTTGTCCGTACGCCAAGGCAAATCAACCGCTACAACACTGGTCATGGGAGCAACACCATCCGTATTAACTTCTGAGAGTTGTTCTATCCAATCCAGAATATTATTCAATTCGCCAACCAAGGGTTCCAGTTCATCCTCGCCAACGGCAATACGGGCCAAATCCGCGATTTTCGCCACAGTTTTTTTATCTACAGACATTTTATTTAGGGTCTTTCCTGCTTTTCACATATTTATGCGTAGTTTTTTGGGAAATTAGCACCGGGAACAAGGTTCTGCAAGCATAATGAACAGACTATTTTATCATAAAATAATCATTGGAAAATATTCAGAAATTTATCCTGTCAAATATGAACCGTCGCGCCTCCATCTCGGGACAGATATATTCTCTCCTTGTGATAGCAAAGTCATTATATTTAGCTGAAACATTACACCCCTCTGAACAGGGGCTTGAGAGATAGATTTAACTCAGTCCGAGACGTCCTGAATTAAGCCGTAACCATATGTGCTATCAAAGCCCTTTTCCCCAAGGTCTATGGTATGTTTTTCTAATATTTTCACAATACCAGACGGGCCATTGCCCCCTGCCATATTCGCCAAAATTGCGCTGACAAAAGGGGCCGCAATGGATGTGCCGGACCTTGCCCCATATCCGCCGCCTGCATTAGCCGTCGGAATATCCACCCCCGGCGCGGCAAAGACCACATGCTTCCCCCGATTGGCCCGCAGATAAACTCGTTGATTTTTATCCACAGCCGTCACCGCCACAACGCCGGGATAGGCTGCCGGATAAAGGGAGGGTGCTGTTGGCCCCGCATTACCAACTGCGGCAACAATTATTATGCCCTTACCCAATACTTTCTGAACAGCAATTTCAAGGAGACGGTTCGGCGGGCCGCTTAAGCTCATATTAATGACCTGTACCTTTTGCTGTACAAGCCAATCAAGGGCTAAAATAAGGCTCTCAGTGGTGGCAGCGGTCTTACCTTTATCCTGTTCAAAAAACACACTCGCGGCAAAAAGTCTGGCTCCGGGGACTACCCCTTTATATGTATCAGGGTCATTTCCCACCAGAATGGAC
>JAGLJX010000393.1 GCA_023142175.1 Emcibacter sp. | reverse complement strand
GGCGACCATGGATATCATCAAGCTGAAAGGCGGCTCACCGGCTAACTTCCTTGATGTTGGCGGCGGGGCGACCAAAGAACGGGTAACCGAAGCTTTCAAAATCATCCTCAGTGATAGCAATGTGGAAGGTATTCTGGTGAATATCTTTGGCGGTATCATGCGTTGTGATGTGATTGCCGAAGGTGTTGTCGCGGCGGCGAAAGAGGTATCTTTGTCTGTGCCGCTTGTGGTTCGCCTTGAAGGGACGAACGTGAAACTTGGCAAACAAATTATGGCTGACAGTGGCCTGCCGATTATATCTGCTGATGATATGGGTGATGCCGCACAAAAAGTTGTTAATGCTGTTAAGGAGGCGTCGTAATGTCCATATTTATTAATTCAGAAACAAAAGTAATCTGTCAGGGCTTCACCGGCGCACAGGGCACATTCCATTCCGAACAGGCCATTGCTTATGGCACAAAAATGGTTGGTGGTGTGACACCGGGCAAAGGCGGGAGAACTCATCTTGATCTACCCATATTCAATACGGTTGATGAAGCGGTATCGGTTACCGGTGCTAATGCTTCTGTGATTTACGTACCGCCCCCCTTTGCGGCGGACGCCATTTTGGAAGCCATCGATGCGGGTATCGAGCTTGCGGTTTGTATTACCGAAGGTATTCCCGTGTTGGATATGGTTAAGGTAAAGCGGGCTTTGCAAGGCTCCAATACGCGGTTGGTCGGCCCCAATTGTCCGGGCGTGATTACGCCGGGTGAATGTAAGATCGGCATTATGCCCGGTCATATCCATAACCCCGGAAAGGTTGGGATTGTATCCCGTTCTGGTACATTGACTTATGAAGCTGTGGGTCAGACAACGGCTGTAGGACTTGGCCAAAGCACCTGCGTTGGTATTGGTGGTGATCCGGTGAATGGCACTAACTTCATTGACGTATTGGAAGGTTTCCTTGCCGATGATGATACAGACAGCATCATTATGATCGGTGAAATCGGTGGTTCTGCTGAAGAAGAAGCGGCAGAATTCCTGAAAGCCTCCAAGATCAAGAAACCTGTTGTTGGTTTTATCGCCGGACGTACGGCCCCTCCCGGTCGGACTATGGGCCACGCTGGTGCTATTGTATCCGGCGGCAAAGGCGGCGCAGAAGACAAGATTGAAGCCATGCGCAGTGCGGGTATTACGGTAACCGAATCTCCGGCGGAGCTTGGTACGACCTTGTTAGCAGTTTTGAAAGGTTAATTGCTTTAGGATACAGTGAAACAACAAAAGAGCCTGATACATGAATGAATATCTGGACACGGAAAGTGTGATTAATGGTTCCAGCGGAGCCTTCGTCGAAGAACTCTTTGCCCGTTATACCAAGGACCCCACATCGGTGGACAGTTCGTGGGCAGAATATTTTCACAGTCTGGCAGACGACGCCAAGACTCTTTTGAATGCGGGGGTTGAACGCACCGCCGCATCGTGGGAGCGACCGGACTGGGACCATAAGGTCAAATCCGCGCAGGATGATTATCTTGCCGCCCTTGATCCGGGATATATGGACCCTACACCCAGCCGTAAAAGGAAGGGTGCCGCGTCCGAGGATGAAATCCGCGCCGCGACCACAGATACTATTCGATGCCTGATGATGATCCGCACCTACCGCGTGCGGGGACATCTTCATGCTGCGCTCGACCCGTTGGAGCTTGAAGATCGCCCGTTACAGACGGAACTTGACCCTGCCACATATGGTTTCGGTGAAGATGACATGGATCGTCCGATCTTTCTGGATCATGTATTGGGGCTTGAAGTTGCATCCTTACGTGAAGTGCTGACCATACTGAAACGGACCTATTGCGGGACAGTTGGTGTGGAATTCATGCATATCAACGAGCCGGAAGAAAAGGCGTGGATTCAATCCCGTATCGAAGGCCGTGACAAGGAAATTAATTTCACCGATCAGGGTAAAATGGCCATACTCCAAAAACTGGCCGAAGCCGATGGCTTCGAACAGTATCTGGCAAAAAAATATATCGGTACTAAACGCTTTGGCCTTGATGGTGCGGAATCGCTGATTCCCGCATTGGAAGCAATTATCAAAACCGGTGGACAGAACGGTGTTGAGGAGATTGTCATCGGTATGCC
>JAGLJX010000392.1 GCA_023142175.1 Emcibacter sp. | reverse complement strand
TGCCGCCGGTTTCCGTCTGCCACCATGTATCCACGATCGGGCATTTTTCCTTGCCGACTATCGTGTAATACCAGTTCCAGGCTTCTGGATTGATCGGTTCCCCCACCGTGCCCAGCAAGCGGAGCGATGAGAGATCACAGGCATTTACAAAATCATCCCCCTGCCCCATTAAGGCGCGCAGGGCCGTGGGTGCGGTGTAGAAAATATTAACCTTATGCTTCTCACAAACCTGCCAAAAACGGGATGCATCGGGATAGGTGGGGATGCCTTCAAACATCAATGTGGTCGCACCGTTGGCCAACGGGCCATAAACGATATAGCTGTGGCCCGTGACCCAGCCCACATCCGCCGTACACCAATAAATATCACCGTCATGGTAATCAAACACCAGTTCATGGGTCAGAGAGGCAAAAACCAGATAACCGCCCGTTGTGTGAAGCACGCCCTTAGGCTGCCCCGTGGAACCGGAAGTATAGAGAATGAACAGCGGGTCTTCTGCATTCATCTCAACCGGCGCACAGTCAGAGGGTTGCTTAGCGGCTTCGTCCTGATAGTAAATATCGCGGCCTTCCTGCATGGCGATATCGCCACCGGTATTGCGCACAACAATCACGCTACTGACCTCAACGCCGTCTCTGGTAAGCGCCTTGTCAACATTGTCTTTGAGCGGTACTGAACGACCGCCGCGCAAGCCCTGATCCGCGGTAATCACCACATGGCTGTCACAGTCTTTGAGCCGACCCGCAAGGGCGTCCGGCGAGAAGCCGCCAAAGACCACAGAATGCACCGCCCCAATGCGCGCACACGCCAGCATGGCATAGGCAGCCTCTGGAATCATCGGCATATAGAGGGTCACCCGATCACCCTTTTTCACGCCTTGGGCTTTGAGGACATTGGCAAAACGGCAGACTTCTTCGTAGAGATCCTGATAGGTGATATGCTTGGAGACTGACGGGTCATCGCCTTCAAAAATAATCGCAGTCTGGTTGGCGCGTGCTGGTAAATGGCGGTCAATACAATTGACACTCACATTGAGCGACCCATCCTTATACCAGTTGATGTGAAGATCTTGCCTGGCAAAGGAAACATCCTTGACCTCTGTATAGGGTTTGATCCAGTCAATACGCTTGCCCACCTCGCCCCAGAAAGCTTCAGGGTCATCCACAGATTGCTGATAAAGCGCCAGATATTTATCATTATCCACATGGGCATTTTCCGCGAAATCCGCAGGAACATCATAGGTAACTGTATCAGTCATGTTTTTTCCTAGTTAAAATACCGCCATCATTAAGCCCGCCAAAGTCGCACTCATCAAGTTTGACAGAGACCCGGCAGCAACGGCCTTCAGTCCCCATTTGGCAATCAGGTGACGCCGCTTTGGCACCAGAACCCCAAAGCCACCCATCAAGATGGCAATAGAGCTTAAATTGGCAAAACCACAAAGGGCAAAGGTTACGATCATGGTCGAATTGGGACTTAACGCCCCGTCCGGTAATTTGAACAATTCTATATAGGCAACAAATTCATTAAGGATCAATTTAGTGCCAATCAGATTGCCCGCAACATCGGCTTCCGCCCACGGGATTCCCATCACATACATGAGCGGGGCAAATATCTTGCCCAAGATCATATTGAACGTCAGATCACCATAGCCAAACCAGTCACCAATACCGCCCAGCATACCGTTCATCATAGCAATCAACGCTACAAATGCCAGCAGCATCGCGCCAATATTCGCCGCGAGCTTAAGCCCGTCCGCCGCGCCATTGGCCGCCGCTTCGATCACATTGGCGGGCATTTCACCCTCATCAAAGCCGGACACATCCAGAAGATGCGCATCTGACACATTTGGCTCCGGGTCGGGCATGATGATCTTCGCCATCAAAAGACCGCCGGGAGCCGCCATGAAGCTGGCGGCGATCAGAAAATCCATACTGACCCCGATGGCCGCATAGCCCGCAAGAATAGTTCCCGATATGGATGCCAAGCCCGACACCATCACCGTGAAAAACTGAGCATCGCTGATTTTACCAAGGTAGGGTCGGATCACCAACGGTGCCTCGGTCTGGCCCAGAAAGATATTCGCCGCCGCGCATAGGCTTTCGACCCTTTTAGTGCCAATGATCTTATGAAGGATACCGCCAAAAATCTTGACCACCCATTGCATAATATTAAGATAATAGAGTACCGCCATCAATGACGAAGCAAATATAATAATCGGCAGGACGTTAACGGCAAAAATAAAGCCAATACTATCCGATGCGCTGGCAAGACCGCCAAAAAGAAATTCAATACCCACTTTGGAGTAATCAATCACTTTGGTGACGCCATCTGACATTCCTTTCAGGATGCCCTTACCCACAGGCACCACCAGAACAAAGGCGGCAACAGCCAATTGCAGCAGAAATGCGCTGCCTACAACCCGAATATTTATATTTTTCTTATCACCTGACAATAGAAATGCCAAACCTAATAATACTATAATCCCTACAACACCGATTAGCATGATGCTAAATCCTCCCTATTTTTTATACGCCAGAGTGCCCTTCTGGACTTAACTTTAATTGTTAATATTCACTCAGTCGCCGCCTCAATCCCCGTATGGCAACCAGATATTTTTCACTTGTGTAGCTTCACGCAGGAACCGACGGCCTTCGCCGTGTCCTGACATCCAGTCCCGCGCCCGGCCCCCATTGACCCATGTGCGTTTCAGGTTGGCCGCACTCTCCAATTCAACCATCTGACTCCCCTCAGATGATCCATGATACCAGATCGCATCCAGTTGATCATGTTTTGCCAATACCTGTGCCAGTTCCTCCCGATCCCCGGTCACGATATTAATCACCCCCGCCGGAACATCCGATGTTTCCAGTATCTGGTAAAAGTCTGTGGCAATCAAAGGATAACGTTCGGACGGGATGACCACTGTCCTGTTGCCCATGGAAATAGCCGGTGCCACCAAAGATATGAACGACAGCAACGGCATCACATCCGGACAGACAAT
>JAGLJX010000391.1 GCA_023142175.1 Emcibacter sp. | reverse complement strand
TGATAAGCCCTACTAACGGTATTAAATATATGAGGGCAGACACTTTCAATATTGTGGTATTATATATACCGACCTCTATTCTATCACCCACAACGCCATCAAAATCATTGACCATTTTAAGCGGGCCGATATCTTTGCTAAAGTAGCCTGAAATAACTTTTGTACCGCAGCCTTTAGCCATAGAACAACCGCCGCAAGCAGATTGATTATCAGATTCAACCCAAGCGGCGGCACTTTTTGTAGCTACTACACGTACAATTCCACAGACCATACTCATCTGAAGGTTTTGCATATTAGTTTGCGTGGTCTCTAAAGTCATTTTGGTCACTTTTCAGAATATATAAACGCTAAATAACGCGTTTATCATACCCGATATCTTCGGATTCCAGGGCGAGTGGATTTTCGCCACGTTTACGAAGCCATGAAAATACAGGGGGAACACGTTCGGCTAAGGATTCAACCATAATGTCTATGAAGGTTGGGCCATCATAAGCAAAGGCTTTGTCCAGAGCGCTCTCTAATTCTTCCATGCTCTGTACCCGCCAGGCTTTTATGCCAAAGGATTCAGCTAGTTTATGTCCCTGTGTCACATTGAAATCAACAGAGAAACAATCATTACTTCCTGCCCCTTGTAAACGATGCAAACCTTTAATCCACCCAAAACAGGCATTGTTGAAATGCAGTAGAATCGCAGGACAGTTAAGTCTGGATAGTGTTTCCAGTTCACCGGCAGTCATGCCAAGTGAGCCATCACCAAAAAGCCCGATAGGCCGTTTTTCCGGTTCAGCTTTCCATGCGCCGACAACTGCGGGAATAGCATAACCAAGTCCACCAAAGGCGCGTGGAATGATGAAGCGCGACCTTGAATCCCCAAGGCGCAGAAAACGTGTCATATAGGGGGTTGGGGTTCCCGCATCAGACATAATATTTACTGGTGCGGTAATTCTGTCATTCAATGCTTTTACAATAGGTTCCGGGCGAAGGGGAATTGTTCTGTCCTCAAACAGCGGATCGGCGCCTTTCCAGAAGGTTTTGCGCCAGTTGTTTAATGTTTCAATCCAAGGTGTATTTTTCTTGGGATCCGTATTGTCCAGACGGGCCAGCTCCATGAGAACCAGTCTTGCATCACCCGCGATGGATAGCACATTCTGGGTATTATTAGACAGAACTTCGGAATCGATATCCACCTGTACAACTTGACGGTTGGTGTTTTGGCTGGGGAATGTATAGCCAATGGTAACAACGGACCCAATTTTAGAGCCAAGATAGATAACCAAATCGGCTTCTTCCAGTGCCTTATTGGCATGGGGATGATAACCATTGTCGCCAATAACACCGATGGCAAGGGGGTGATTGTCCGGAATAGCCCCTTGTCCGGTGATTGTGTTGACCACAGGGATATTTAACTGTTCCGCAAGGCTGGTTAATTCTGTTTGGGCGGCGGATCGGTTAACACCACCCCCTGCAACGATCAATGGTTTCTCGGAATTATTAATCAGGGCAAGAATTTTTTTCAGCTCACTTGGTGGTGCCACAGTTGGAATAGCAGGGAAACGACCGCAGACTTCTTCCACATGTAATGAAACTGTATCAAGGTCAACTTCTGCACTGAGCATATCTTCGGGTACGATAACATGAACAGCACCCGGTTTTCCGGTTGTGGCAATACGAAAAGCACGCCTGATAATCTCTGGCAATTTCTGTGGTGACTTGACCTGAATAGAGGCCTTTGTTACGGGATCAAAAAGGGCAACATTGTCCAGCTCTGTCAACATGCCGCGGCCTTCACCGCTCAGGGGAATATCAATGGTAAATAATATAACCGGTACGGAGGATGCGTTTGATTCAGCCAAGGGCGGCAGGGAATACATTGCACCGGCACCTGAC
Organism: Emcibacter sp.; assembly: GCA_023142175.1. The sequence continues at coordinate 337 of JAGLJX010000391.1, read as the reverse complement.
GGCGCTTCGAAAATACCGACTTTATTTGATATGCGGGCATATCCATCAGCCATAAAACCGGCACTACGCTCATCACGCGCCATAACGTGTTTTATGCCGCCTTCGGAACGTGACAGGGCGGTATAAAATGACACATTGGTATCGCCGGGAACACCGAAAATAGTATCGACACCATAATCGGCGAGCATTTTCACTAGAATATCTGAACCAAGCACTTTTTTACTCCATAAATTTAAATAATATTCATTTAGCGTTATCGTGTATGACGCTAATTAGTTGATGTATCAGGGACTATTTCACCTGCATCATTGTTGCCTTTTTTGAAAATAACGGGGCG
>JAGLJX010000390.1 GCA_023142175.1 Emcibacter sp. | reverse complement strand
GCACGTCATTGATCAGTTCCAGCAGATGCTCGCCTGCTGACATAATATCCTGACTATATGAAACATATTGCGGGTTAAGATCACCAAACACTTCCAGTTTCATAGCTTCGGCAAAACCGATAATTGCATTTAACGGCGTGCGTAACTCATGGCTCATAGCTGCAAGAAATTCGCCCTTAGCGCCAAGTGCCGCCTCAGATTCCGCAGATGCCATATCCAGCTGGATATTCTTATTGGTGAGTTCTTCGAGAGTATGTTCCAGATTTTTTTTGGCCGTTATTGTTTCTTGCCGTGCTTTGTAGTTGTGCGTGACATCCGTTCCGGCGCCCCGGTAACCCATAAATTCGCCGGTTGTAGATTCAAAAATCGGCACCCCGCTCAGGTGCATATATATATTTTCTTCTTCAGCATCTCTCATCAGGAAAAGTTGATCCCGGAAAGGTTTCATGTCATCCAGAAAGCTGACACTAGCTATATTTGCCTCAGCAGTTTGCGATTTCAACTCTCCAAAATCTTCAAAACATTTGCCTTTCATAAGTATTCCAGGCTGCCCCGTAATAGCCATCAGCCGATCCGAAACATATGTAATATTATAGTCGCGGTCAATTTCCCAATACCAGTCAGAGGTTGCCCGGGCAAAATCCCGATACCGCTGCTGCATAATGTTTTCCTGACCAAGTACCTCCATTTTTTCTGTACAGTCCACATAGGTCCCGCCGACCGCTATCACCTTGCCATCATCATCACAAACCGGGAAATGACGTGAACGATATTGCAGAGTAGCTCCCTGTACCTTAATATTTTCTTCAATGGAAACATTCTGTCTGGTTAGCTGAACCTCATTCAATATCGCCATCAGGCCCGCCGGAAGACGTGTATCACCCCCCTGTGCCCCGTTTGTTTTATGGGAAAGTTCACAGGTGGAAACAAGTTTTTGATAGCCCTCATTAACAAAGACAAGTTCGCCGGAAGTTGTTGATATATATAAAGGAACAGTTTCATCAAAAATCATATTGGAAATGAGTTTGCGAACTTTATCAGCAATGGTCGCTGGCCCATTATTTATTTTTTTATTTGCATTGGCCGCAACGCGCTGAACTAGTTCAAGCGGGATGATCGTCTGGTGTTTTTCTTTTAACTCCATCCCTTTTCCTCTGGCTTTTCCCCCCGCCACTCTTTGGTCTGATTTCACATACATAGTTATTCTGTGTCCCTCATAGCCAAGATTGCATTTTGGTAACCAAAATCACGTTGCCAATGCCGCACGGCTATCTTTGCATTTTTCACTTTTATCTCATCATACAATGATAATATGGAATTTACTAGTCCTGTAGCTCTGGCCCTTCCCCCAGAGCGGGACTGAGCAACCAATAAAAATAATGTGGCGAAGCTATCGCGGTCTATTTCGAGCGACTTTGAGATAATAGCAAAGCTCTCTCCGGTTCTTTCCCGAATGGCCCGCCATACGATCTTTACGTCCAAACCCGTCATTTCTGACAAGCCCGCTATGAATAAATTAATTTTCTCCTGACGGAGACAACTCCGCAGAAAAGTAATGTTCAAATCACCCCTTCTGGCCATTTCTCTGGCAAGGTTCAGTGCCGTCCTCATTATGCCATCATCATTGTCATGACTTTTTAGTGCCGCTTTTGTTGCCATTTCAATAGCATCATCAATCTGGGTACCGTCCACTTCAAATTCCAGAATAATCTTCCGCCGCAACGCCGCAGATACCCACCAGTACATACGATAAGCCAGATCAACAGGTAAATCTTCACGGTTGAGAAGTGGTTCCTGAAAACGATCAACATTCTTTGATTCTGCCACCAGATATTTTACGGAAAGATCAGAAAGCTGTGCATTTTCATTGCTAATTAAAGCTTCAATAACATCTTCACTGCCATTTTCAATCAACTCGCTGCTGACCTCTTCACTGACATGGGCACGAATTGCAATGGTCATTCGATGAGCTTCCGAACGTTCGCGGACAATCTCAATTAACTGCTCATCCTTCAACACCCCGCTCTTAAGGAGCATAGGCTCGGCAATATCAATTGTTTCATTGGCTAGTTTAGCTGCTAATTCAGGAGAAACATCTTCTATTGTAGCCAGACGTTTACTCAATTCCTTCCTGACAGATTTCTCTACTGTTTTGATAAGTTTAAGCAAAACATCGTTCATAAGGGCGCGTTCATGCTCATTCAGTCGCCCTTCAGGGGACAGAAACAGATCAGAGATATTTTCCACCAGTTCATTTCTGGCAGAGAAAGACTTATCCTGAGCCAATATCAACAGGTCTTTGGAGGTCAACTTCGTACTTTGCATCCCCATATCTGTCCTATCTACTTTAGTAT
>JAGLJX010000039.1 GCA_023142175.1 Emcibacter sp. | reverse complement strand
GCCCATGAAGCGGGAATTGTGCTTGTGGTGGATAACACTCTGGCCAGCCCATACCTGTGCCGCCCTATTGAACATGGCGCGGACATCGTTGTTCACAGCCTGACCAAATTCCTTGGGGGGCAGGGCAACAGCATTGGTGGCGTCATTGTCGACAGCGGAAACTTCGACTGGACTGCCAGTGACAAATACAAAACCCTGACCGAGCCTTGCGGCAGTTATCACGGTATGGTCATTGGTGACGTTTTTGGGGCCGCTATGGGCAATATTGCCTTCGCCATTGCCTGTCGCGTGTTAAGTCTGCGTGATATTGGGCAGTGCCTATCCCCACAGAATGCTTTTTATATCCTTAACGGGATAGAGACCCTGCCACTAAGAATGCAACGTCATTGTGACAATGCGCTCAATGTTGCTAACTTCCTGCGCAGCCATGAAAAAGTAACATGGGTATCCTATGCCGCTTTGGAAGGTGATGACTATAATGACCTGCAAAAGAAATATATGCCCAACGGCGGCGGGGCCGTGATGACATTTGGCCTTACGGGTGGGTATGATGCCGGTGTTAAAATGGTGGAATCGGTTAAGCTGTTCAAGCATCTGGCCAATATTGGTGATACACGCAGCCTGATCATTCACCCTTCATCCACCACCCACCGTCAACTGGACGAAGCCGGACAAATCGCCGCAGGTGCCGGACCGGATGTGATCCGGCTGTCGGTTGGTATCGAAGATATTAGAGATATTATTGCTGACCTAGATCAGGCATTGAATGGCTAAAACAAACTAACCCCCTAAGAGAAGTCTTAGGGGGTTAGTTTATATTTTTATCTGACACACCATGAGGAGAGAATAAATACAGTACAATGCTTTAAGGTTGTATTTTACGTATGCAAATGCTATATAGCAATTACAGTTTACAACTATAACTATACAAGATCATGAAGGGGGATTACTTATGCATTACATACTCTTACTAATTAGCATTTTTTCTATTTCTCTACCCGCATTTGCAGAAGAACAAAAAAACCAGCTCACGCATGGCATGGTCCAAATGACTTTAAAGGTTGGTGAAACGTCCCAACTAGAAGTCGCTGAGAAATTCGGTGCGCCAAACATCACAACTATAGACGGCAAAGGTCAAGAGGTTTGGATATTTAATCGTCATGCGACCATTGCAGCTTCAAAAACAAATTCTAACAGCTTTTCTATTGGGCTTGGCTTTGGTTCTGGCGGCATTGGCGGTGGTGCAGGAGGCGGAGTAAGCAATTCCACATCAGGCTTTGAACAATCGTCCAGATCAATGACGCTAATCATAAAATTTAATCAGCAAAAAATTGTATCAGACTTTCGGAGCCGTTCTAGCTCTTTCTAAAATATAAAAAATGAGGGAACATATTATGAAAAAAATAATCATTGCATTGGTTTGTTTAAGCCTTGCCGCATGTAGCTCACATAAAATGGTGAAGCCTACATTGTCTGGGTTAGAACTCCAGCAGCTTCAGACTAAAGAATATGAAGCGGCATATGATATTACTTTTAGGTCTGTCATGTCTGTTTTACAGGATGCGGGATACGTTCTTGAAAATGCTGATATAGAGACGGGCTTTATAACAGGGAAATCTCCAACTAATACCAATAATACATATAATCTGTGGTGGGGCTTTCAAAGCAAACAGGTTACTACGAAAGTATCATCAACCGTAGAAAAAATAGGGGAAGATTATGCAAAAGTGCGGCTGAATTTTGTTGCTATAGATGATACAAGCCGGGGATTATACGGCAACGCCCGTGTTGATACCCCAATTGAGGACCCAAAAATTTATCAAAACGTCTTTGAAAAAATTGATGA
>JAGLJX010000389.1 GCA_023142175.1 Emcibacter sp. | reverse complement strand
GGTATGCGGATTGTGGATGAAGAGCAATTCGGCCCCGCTCTGCCGATCATCAAATATAGCGATATAGATGATGCCATTGCCCGCGCCAACGCGTCCGATAATGGTCTGGGCGGCTCGATCTGGTCAACGGATATTGAAAAAGCCAAGGCCTTGGCCAATCGTCTGGAATGTGGCAGCGCATGGATCAACAAACATGGCGCTATTCAGCCAAATGTTCCGTTCGGCGGCGTAAAAGGCTCCGGTATCGGCGTTGAATTTGGCGTTGATGGTTTGAAGGAATACACCACTATTCAGGCGGTATTTTCTTAGGCTATCCCGCAAGGGAATGAGGCAATTCAATTTATGAGATTGGATTGCCGCAATAGCATTGTTACAGGGTGCCCTCTTTACTAATAATACAATCTGAAGTATTGTATGCGAAGTATGTTGTTTGAAGTTAGCTTTATTCTTATGAAACTATTTTTTAACATGCAGAAAAGGGGAACTTTTCATGACAAAATATACCATTAAATTATTCATCGGTTTTACACTGCTCATATGGGGTCAATGGGCTCATGCAGCTAATGAAGGGCTTTATCTAGGCGTTAATGCTTCATATGAGAATTATAATAGTACTGTAACAGAGGATGGCCTTAACACCAATCTAGATATTCCTATTGACCTTAAAGGTTTTTCTCCTGAGATATTTGTAGGATTCAGACAAAGTTCTGGTTGGTTTACTATGGCAGTTGAGGGTCGTTATGGCTATGCCTTTGCTGATGATTCCGTTGATTTGAGTTTAATCGGAATTGACAAATATGAGTTTAGCGGAGGACATTCGTTCGGCATTGCATTCCTTCCCGGAGTACAGGTCACGCAGGATATAATAGCTTACACTAGATTTGGTTATGCAAGTTCCCAATATGAAGAGAAAGCTACCGTAGGATTATTAGAAACTTCTGCTAAGGATTATCAGGGTGGGTTTGAGTATGGCTTAGGCGTTCAGTTTGATTTGTCAAAAAATACGTCCTTCCGAGCTGAATTTACACGAACAGATTATTCTGATGTTGTCATCACAACGGATCCCGCAGTTGGGGTAAATTTCACCAGGGATAAATTCTCGTTGGGTTTTCTGATTAGTTATTAAGGTGATATTCTCTTAAATCTTACTGTTCAAAAATCCGCACCTCTTCCAACAGCCAGTTGGTGAAGGCGCGGATTTTTGATTTATCACTGGCAGTATTTATATTGACCATATAATAGCCCATGCCCGTGGGCAGGTTGATGTCAAAAGGCTTCACAAGCTCACCGGTTTTGAGCAATTCTGACACCAGCGGCCTGCGCCCAAGGGCAACCCCATGACCAAGGGCCGCCGCCTGAAGGGTCATGTGGGACTGGAAAAAACCAGGGCCGCGACTATAGTCAATGCCCTTGACCCCCGCATCATCCAGCCATTCTTTCCAGCCAATATCCTTATGATCATGAAGCAACACATGATGGCTCAGATCGTCCAGACTATTCAGGGGAATATCGCCCTTCAGCAAGGCCGGACTACAGACGGGGAAAATTTCTTCAGTCATGAACTTCTGGCTATCCACCTGAGGCCATTTACCATCGCCGTAACGCAGGTCAAGATCCACATCGCCGGTTTTCAAAAAATCCATCTCCTTGCTGGTGACCAAAATCCGGATGTCGATATTGGGATATTCTGCGTAAAAGCCCGCAAGCCGCGGCACCAACCAGCCAGTGGCAAAGCTGCTGAGCATGGAAACCTTCAATATCTGCACTTCACTGTTGAAAATCAGGTTGGTGGCATCGGCAATCATATCAAAAGCATTGGTCATAGGCTGGGACATGGCCTGACCCTCCTTAGTGAGCAACAACCCTTTATTGTGGCGCCGAAACAGCATTACGCCCATCTGTTCCTCCAATGCCTTGATCTGATGACTGACCGCTGCTTGCGTCACGTTAAGTTCTTTGGCGGCGCGGGTAATGCTTAAATGACGGGCAACAGTTTCAAAGGCGCGGATAGAGTTTAAGTTTGGCAGGCTACGTCCCATGATATTTCCTGTGATTCTTTCTGGGTTGCGTTAGAAATACTTATGTCAACTACCATATAACCTAAGAAAAGTAACGTAAATAATGCAATATATTAGGTATATTTATTATTAATCTATTGTTATATATAGATTTTTCTTGTCATTAGTTTTTCTATAGTCAACCATGAGAAACTATCAATTGTTTCAGAGGTGATTTTCGCCTTATTCTTGGCCATAAAATTGATCTGTTTTTTCAGGAGTTTATTCATGTCATATCTCGCGGAGATACCTTACGGTGCCTATTGGTCCACACCTTTTTGTCGGTGGCAGGGCAGCCTCGCTAATCTTCACAGCATTAAATTTGCCGCCCATGTGGTGAAAAATGAAATAGCCAAGCGGGATATAGACGGCGCATTGCTGGATTACGGTGTATTGGGTACTTCGGTTCCTCAACATCATGTGTTTTATGGTCTGCCGTGGTTGACGGGTATGGCGGGATTGGATCATGTGGGTGGGCCGACCATCGGGCAGGCCTGCGCGACCAGTGTTCGCTGCATTCTGAACGGGGCGCAGGAAATTGAAACCGGACAGGCAACCGCGTCCCTGATTGTTGCCGCCGACCGTGTTTCCAACGGGCCACAGGTTTATTATCCTAACCCTATGGGGCCGGGCGGTACGGGCAAGACCGAGAATTGGACCATGGATAATTTTGGATTTGACCCGCTGGGTGGTCATTCCATGCTGGCGACCGCAGAAAATGTTGCCAGAGATTTTAACATCACCACCGGACAACAACATGAGGTCGTGCTCAGGCGTCAGGAGCAATATGCAGATGCGCTGGCCGATGATCATGCTTTTCAGAAGCGTTTCATGACCCTGCCTTTTGATGTGCCAAGGCCCAACTTTAAAAAAACCGCAAATCAGCTGACGGGTGATGAGGGTCTTGTGGCCTCGACCGCAGAAGGACTGGCGGGACTGCGCCCTGTGGTGAAAGACGGCACGATCACTTTCGGTGGTCAGACCCATCCCGCGGATGGTAATGCGTCCCTTATTGTGGCGACCCCCGATAAAGCGAAAGAGCTAAGTCAGGACAGCAGTATTCAGGTGAAAATACTGGGCATTGGACAGGCGCGTGTTGAACTGGCCTATATGCCCAAAGCTACGGTTCCGGCGGCACAATTTGCTCTGGCACAGGCGGGACTTGGCATTGAGCAGATGGACGCTATAAAAACCCATAATCCCTTTGCGGTGAATGACCTGTTCTTTGCTGAACAGTTCGGCATTGATGTCATGAAAATGAATAATTTCGGCTGCTCGCTGATATGGGGTCATCCGCAAGGGCCAATGGGTCTGCGCGGCGTTATTGAATTAATTGAAGAACTGGCCAAGAACGGCGGCGGATATGGCCTGTTCAGCGGTTGTGCCGCAGGCGATACCGCCATGGCTATTGTCATCCAAGTGACTGGCCGAAAATAAAATAGGAAATAATATGAGTTTGAAAATAGGGATTGATGTCGGCGGAACATTCACGGATTTTTTCGTGGATCAGGAAGGGTGTGACACCCGTATTCATAAAACATTGTCAACACCGTCCGATCCGTCCATTGCGGTGATGCAGGGCCTGACCGATATTGCGGAAACTATGGACCCGCCCATGAGCTTGAAAGAACTGGCCGGTGCCATTGATACTATCGTTCACGGCACCACCGTGACCACCAATGCCACCCTGACCAGTAACGGAGCCAAGACCGGACTTATCACTACCGAAGGCCTGCGTGATGCGCTTGAAATGCGGCGCGGAATTCGGGAAGAACAATATAACAACCGCTGCACCAATGTGGTGCCTTTGGTCCCCCGTTACCTGCGCCAAGGCGTGGGCGGCAGGCTTGACCGCAACGGTAAAGAAATTAGCCCGTTAAGTCTGGATGACGTCAAGGCAGCGATTGAGCTGTTTAAAAAAGAAGACGTCAAGGCGGTTGCCATCTGTTTCATGAACAGCTTTGCCAACGGTGAGCAGGAACAACAGGCGGCGGAACTGGTGCGGGAACTGATGCCGGAAGCGTATCTTACCGTATCATCGGAACTGCTACCGTCCATCCGTTTTTATGAGCGGGTCAGCACCACGGCACTGAACAGCTATATCGGCCCCATTTTGAACCATTATGTCAATCAGCTTCTGGTTCGTCTTAAGGACATTGATTTCAAGGGTATCCTGTTGATCATGCAATCCAATGGCGGGGTGATGACACCGGAAACCGCCAAGGAAAAAGCCGCTCTGACCCTGTTGTCTGGCCCTGCGGCGGGACCGGGTGCGGGTCTGCAATATGTTAAGGCTCATGATCAGGATAATTGTATTGTGGTCGATATGGGCGGCACAAGTTTTGAAGCGGCCCTGGTGGTCGGTAGCCCCGTAGTGGTCAATGAAGGCGAGATTGATCGCCGCCGTCTGGCCCTGCCCATGCTTGGTATTCATACCATTGGCGCGGGTGGCGGTTCCGTCGGCTGGATCGACGAAGGTGGTCTGTTGCGCATGGGGCCGGAAAGTGCCGGCGCGGCTCCGGGCCCGGCTAGCTACAGCAAAGGCGGCAAGAAGCCCGCCTGCACGGATGCCAATCTGGTATTGGGGTATCTTGATCCGGACTTTTTTGCCGGCGGTAGTATGAAGCTCGACCTGCAAGCGGCCCGTGATGCCATCGAAGAATATGTGGCGATTCCTATGGGCCTGAGCATTGAAGATGCGGCGGCGGGTATGTACCGCATTGCCTGCATGAATATGGCTCAGGGAATTCGGGAAATTACCATCAAGCGCGGGTTTGACCCCCGTGAATTTCCGCTTGTAGTAGCGGGTGGTGCAGGGCCAACTCATAGTTGCCTGATCTGCGAGGAATTGCAGATTCCGTTTCAGATTATCCCCCGCGAATCCTCTATCTTGTGTGCTGCGGGTATGTTGATGTCTGATCTGCGCCATGATTTTGTCCGCACCTTCGTCAGCCGGTTTGACAGTATGGACTGGGCATCGCTTAATGATATAATTTCAAGCATGGTGACAGAAGGTAATGATCTGCTTGGCGAAGAAAAAATACCCGAAGATCGTCGCAGCACGATCATCAAACTTGATTGTCGTTACCTGCGCCAATATCATGAAGTCTCCGTGGAAGTTACTCAGGAACAGCTTGAAAGTAATGACGGGGATGCCATAACATCTGCCTTCCATACCGAGCATAACCGCCTGTTTGGCTATTCTCTGGAAGATGATGCGGATGCACCGGTAGAGGTGATCAATGTGCGGGTGCAGTCAGTGGGTGAGGTGGCAAAACCAAGTTTCCGCACCGAGGCGAAATCCGGTGCCGATTGCGCCCACACCATCAAAGGCGAACGATCTGTATATCTGTCGGAAGAAAAAGAGTTTCGGACTGTAAATGTTTATGACGGCCATAAAATGGTGCATGGTAATCATGTGGTTGGCCCCGCCATGATCGAACAGGTGACAACGGCGATCTTTGTTGGTGGTACCTTTAATTGTGTGGTTGATAAATATGGCTCATTCGCCTTGTACCGCAAAGACCGAACTGATTTGGTGGCATCCCTACTCGAAGGAGAAAGCT
>JAGLJX010000388.1 GCA_023142175.1 Emcibacter sp. | reverse complement strand
CCAAAACCAATATTTTCATGATTTGTCTGAAGCTGGAAGGCGGGAAACTCGTCCTGAATAATCTGAACACTGTTATCCTGTGAAGCATTGTCAACAATGACAACCTCTTTCGACAACCCATCCTCAGAACGCATCACCCGTGACAAACATTTGCGCGTTAATTCTGCGGCGTTATAGCTCACCAATATTATTAATAAGTCTTTTTCTTTGTCCATCACTTTGTCTGCATTTTAATTTTGGTAAATAGTTGATGTATTTTACCTTAATTTCACTTTTCAACTTCCAAGTCTCATAATTTATTGAGTATCAGATTTTCATAAAATATTGTTGTGTACTTGGGTTTATAAAACCATTTATCAATTGCTTGACCTCTGTTTTTATTACTTTCATTCTGTCAGAGGTTGCATAACTAATGCTTGGCTTAATAGGATTAAACCCTGCCTGTTTTGCAATACTTTGCATTGTTTGATGAGTAAAGGCATTTATATGGCTTAAAGGGTGAATTTTACGATAGGTCAATGGATTGATTATATCAGTTACACCTTTGCAGTCTGGTGTTTCTAAAATCAGAATCCCGCCCGGAACCAATAATTCGTTCAAAGATTTTAGTATTTCGAGGGGAAAATCTACATGCTCTAATACCTCGAATAGGGTTATAACATGGAGTTTTTTTGAAGGGTTTATTTCTTTTTTTAACTCATCAAGTTCGGAAAAAATAGATCCCTTTTGCCCAAATTTTCTTCTTGCTGATGATCGGTCAACGCCATAACTCTCAAATCCAAAGCTATCACACATTGCAAGAAATTCCCCCCAACCACAGCCAAAATCAAGGATGCGAACATCTTCGTTCCCCCTTAAGTTTTTAGTCATTTTTTCAAGGCGCAAAATATGTAAAACATATTGTTGAGCTTTGTTAAAATCCTGGTTTGGTTTTTTATGTTGCTCCTCAAATTTTTCAATTGCCTCCGCTGTCATCCACTTCGTGAAAAGTATCTCACTAAATTCTGGGGACAATATAAATCTATGAAACATTTGCTTGCAATGCTCACATTGGACATAACTCCATATCTTATTTGCAACATAAGATATGGGACTTTCGCCCCAAGGGTCATTTTCAATGAAATTACGTAGTGGAGCATCCCCAAACAAGCCCCCTGCCAATTCTTTTAATTTCCCCGAACCGCAATTGATACAAACGTTACGGTCAGTAAACTCTGCTTCGTTTTTTTTCATTACAAATTCCACATTTGTATTTAAACTAGCCAAATATAAAATAGTTATGTAGAGGTCTACTCTGTGATCAAATACAGTTCCTATTAAATAAAAAACAAACTAAACTTCTAATTTCTAATTTCTAATACTTAATACTTAATACTTACATAACGCCTTATTAACCCCATGTTCCAAAGACCCTATAAACTAAAAAACCTTATTCTTCTTGATATAATCCTCAATCTCCTCACGCATATCCGGCCGTTCCAAAGCGAAAGACAGGTTGGCCAGTATGAAGCCGGCTTTATCACCGCAATCAAATCGTTCGCCATCAAAAAGGTAACCGTTGAATGCAGAATATGACAGCATTTCAGCCATAGCATCCGTCAGCTGTATTTCACCGCCGGAGCCAATTTTTCTTTTACCAAGATGTTTGAATATCTCCGGCTGAAGAATATATCGACCGATAATGGAAAGGTTTGAAGGCGCATCTTTCGGATCTGGCTTTTCTACCATACCCTTTACCTCTATGACTTTACCGTCCCGGTTTGCCACATCCAGAATACCATAGCTTGAGGTCTTATCCTGTGGCACTTCCTGAACGGCGACAACATTACCGCCCTTTTCATAATATAGGTCTAGCATCTGCTTGAGACAAGGTGTGTCTGCTCTGACCAGATCATCGGCTAACAGTACCGCGAAGGGTTCATCTCTGATAATGTGGCGGGCACAATTTATGGCATGGCCCAAGCCCAACGGTTCCTGTTGTCTGATATAGGTAACGCTGCCTTCTTCGGGTAAAATGGCGGTTAATTGTTCCAGAACATCCATTTTATCTTTTTTCGCCAGCATATCTTCCAATTCATAGGAATGATCAAAATGATCTTCTATGGCAGATTTGCCGCGACCGGTAATAAAAATGATTTCATCAATGCCGGCCGCGCGGGCCTCTTCCACGGCATATTGGATGAGCGGCTTATCAACGATAGGAAGCATCTCTTTCGGCATAGACTTGGTCGCGGGCAAAAACCGCGTCCCCATTCCCCCTACCGGAAAGACTGCTTTTGTTACACGTTTCATACAATACCCTTTAACCTTATTATGGGTTGGATTTTCCAACTATCTTTTCTTGATTATCCATACACCCAATATATGCATCTTGTTTATACTAGGTTAATATTGTCAAATAAGCCCACTAAAAATGAGAAGTTCTTTAGCTGCTATTCCTGCTAAATAGCCGATACCAATCAACGGCAACATTCTGAATTCATTCTTCAGGATTAGCATTCCCTGTTTTTTCCTATAGAGAATATCTAACACAACAGCACAAATTGGGACAAGTACGAGCGCCCATATTGCACCATATATCCCCCATAGGTAATATAGGGTGGGAAAAGA
>JAGLJX010000387.1 GCA_023142175.1 Emcibacter sp. | reverse complement strand
CTTGATCGGCCCGCTATGAATATTGCTACTGGTGAAAATCTGAACGTCTTTTGGCACATCAACCACCACCGGACCCGGACGACCACTGGTCGCCACATAAAAAGCCTCGTGAATGACCTGTGATAATTTATCCACATCCCGCACCAGATAATTATGCTTGGTACAATGGCGGGTGATGCCAACGGTATCGGCTTCCTGAAAAGCGTCACTGCCGATCAGATGAACCGGAACCTGTCCCGTCAGGCAGATCAGCGGAATAGAATCCAGCATGGCATCGGTCAGGCCGGTTACCGCATTGGTCGCCCCCGGACCGGATGTGACCAGAACAACGCCCGGCTTGCCGGTGGAGCGCGCATAGCCTTCCGCCGCATGAACGGCGGCCTGCTCGTGACGTACCAGAATATGACGGATCTTATCCTGATCAAACAGCGCATCATAGAGCGGAAGCACAGCACCACCGGGATAGCCGAAAATAACTTCGACACCCAAATCCACAAGTGAATTTATGATGATCTCTGCGCCGCTTAACTCTTTACCGGACATGATGAACCTTTCTTAATCCTGTTTCCACTAGCCACCGAAGAATATCTAAAAAAACTCCACAGCGGCAAAATTTAATGTCATCTTATGCTCACATAAGAAAAGAAAGCATTGTATATCTGCTTCTTGCCCCTAAGGCAACTGAAACGGACATATAAACTGCTCTCTGTTAAATCGCACAATAGTATCGCATTATTGCTTAGTCAAGCCATTATATTGTAATAATAGTATAAAAAATGGTTAATTTGTATATTAATATTACAATTTAAGCTGATTCCAATCGCCACACTGATTGCGAAACCAGGTCATCTGCCGCTTGGCAAACTGTCGGGTGGCGATTTGGCTTAGGCTGATCATCTCCTCTTGGCTGATTTCCTCGCTCAGATAGCGCGCTATCTGCGGTACACCAAGGGATTTCATCACCGGCAATATGGGGGAATAATTTAAGCTCAGCAAAGCCCGCACTTCCTCTATGGCGTTGCCGTCTTCTATCATAATACGGAAGCGTCTTTCGCAGCGCTCGTAGAGTTTCGTGCGTTCCATGGTGATGACATTGCGCTCAATCACCACATCATCCCGCGCGCACAGCCCGCCGGTGGGGGGGATATCCTGCCACAGTTTCAATGATTTTCCCGTGGATAATATGACCTCTAAGGCGCGGGAAATACGCTGGGTATCACCGGGGGATAATCTGTCCGCCATTTCTGGATCAAGCTGCCTCAGTCGCGCGTGGGCCTCTGGCGCGGTTTCAGACGTTACCGTCTGGCGTATTTCCTGCCGGATAGCGGGGTCTATTTCCGGCACGGGCGACAGCCCTTCGGTCAGGCTTTTAAAATAAAGCCCCGTGCCGCCAACCACGATGGGCACGCCGCCGCGTTGCCATATGTCTTCTATGACCATCATTGCCATATCCCGCCAGCGGTCGGCAGAACAGGGGTCATCGCCCTTTAATATGCCATACAGATGGTGGGGACATTGTGCCACCTCTTGCCCACTCGGACGGGCGGTTAAATCTGAAAGCTCAGTATAGACCTGCATGCTGTCGGAATTGACAATTTCCCCGCCATAGTCACGCGCCCACGCCAAGGCGGTGGCGGATTTTCCGCTTGCCGTTGGCCCAGCCAGTAAAATTATTTTTTTCATGCTTTTTTTCATACTATTGAACTATATATAACAAGTTCACAATAACTGCAAAAACAGGTTCAAGATTTATGCATAACCTTCTCACCTTAATTTCAAATCCGGCAACCCCGATTTTGACCGATGATATTGTTGCGGCCTATACATCACGGCTGGACGGGGTAACGGCGGTATCATGGCTATCGGAAGGCATTGCAGTTGATATATTTTTTGATGGTGATCTGGGCGAGGCAAAGGTAAATCTTACGCCTGACCTGCTGACGGAGAATTTTGATTTTGGCTTTCAACAGACGGACCAACGTGTCAAAAAGCTTCTGGTGGCCGATATGGACAGCACCATCATTCAGTGCGAGTGCATTGATGAACTGGCCGATTTTGCCGGACTTAAGGCAGAAATAGCTGCCATGACCGAGGCCGCCATGCAGGGGCATGCCGATTTTGAACAGACCCTCAGAGAACGCGTGGCGTTGCTCGCTGGCATGGACGCCGCGGTTTTAGAGCAGGTTTACGCGGAACGGGTAAAACTGATGCCCGGTGCACTGACCCTGATTAAAACCATGAATGCCAACGGCGCCAATACGGTGCTGGTCTCAGGCGGTTTTACCTTCTTCACCTCCCGCGTTGCAGAGGTCACGGGTTTTCAGGTTAACCGGGCCAATACGCTGGAAATCAAGGACGGCAAGCTGACGGGCCACGTCCTGCCGCCAATCGTGGACAGTACAACCAAGGTCAACAGCCTGATCGAATTTCGCAACGAAGCCGGACTGTCCAACAGTGATGTCATGGCCGTAGGTGACGGCGCTAATGACATCCCCATGATCCGGGAAGCGGGACTGGGCATCGCCTATCACG
>JAGLJX010000386.1 GCA_023142175.1 Emcibacter sp. | reverse complement strand
CACGATGCGGTCCGCAGCAATGTGAATACCCGCAGAATGAAAAATTTTCTTGGCCAATATCTTGTTCATGGCAAGGGCTGATGCCGCAACGCCTGAATGTGTATAGGGAATATTCAGAATTTCCAACACCCCCTGAAGGCAACCGTCCTCCCCCCAGCGACCATGAAGCGCATTGAACACTACATCCGGCTTCAGTTCCGTCAGAATTTGAGCAACACCCGGCGTGGCATCAACTTCTGTCACCTGAAAACCTTCCGCGCGAAGAGCCTTGGCGACCGCAGCGCCGCTGGTCAGCGACACCTCGCGTTCAACGGACCATCCGCCCTTGAGAACAACAATATGTTTTGTCATACAGGCTCCCCTTTTCGGCCAACAATACGAATTTCCCATTTCAGGTCGACACCGGAATTATTCATCACACGCCTGCGGATTTCCTCGCCCAGTTCCTCAATATCATTGGCGGTGGCATCACCCGTATTGATCAGAAAATTACAATGTTTTTCCGATACCATCGCACCGCCGACCTTAAGCCCCCGACATCCAGCCCCGTCAATGAGGGACCATGCCTTGTCACCGTCTGGATTTTTAAATGTACTGCCGCCAGTCCGGGTTCTGAGCGGTTGGCTTTCCTCACGGGCATCGGCAATTTCCTGCATCCGTCTAGCAATATCACTTTTCACACCGGGCTTTCCCCTAAGACGCACAGAAAGGCAAATCATATCACCTGCTAGGGAGGAGTGACGGTAAGAAAACTGCAAATCGTCCGGCGTTAAGATATGGCGTTTTCCACTTCGGTCCATTACCTCTGCCGAGATTAAGATATCTGACATTTCAGCACCATAGGCCCCGGCATTCATCTTGACCGCACCGCCGATAGTTCCCGGAATACCGCGCAGGAATTCCAGTCCCGCAAGTTGCGCATCCCGTGCGGCTCCGGCAACGGCAATATCCGGTGCGCCTGAGCCAGCGATGATGTCATTGCCTTCTATGGTTATGTTTGAAAATTTCTTGCCAAAACGGATCACGGCTCCTTCTATGCCCCCCTCGCGGATCAAAAGATTTGACCCCACCCCAAGGGGCATGATGGGCATCTCATCTGGAATCTGTCTAAGAAAATCTGAGAGATCATCAAGGTCTTCGGGTGTAAAGAGAATATCGGCAGGGCCACCGACCCGAAACCAGGTCAGCTTTTGAAGGGAGGCATTAACCTCAAATTTTCCTCTGACCGTTGCCATATCTTCCCTTTGCGTGACTGCCATCATTTGTTGTCCAGACTTGAGGCTAAATCATAGGCCCATGCGCTAATGGTTCCCGCCCCCATGCAGACCACAATATCACCGTCTTCGGCAACCTGCCTGATTTGCGCAGCCAGATGTTCCGGCCTCTCAAGCGCAATTACGCTCCTGTGACCGACAGCACGAATACCATCCACAAGACTGTCCCGGCTGATGCCCTCAATGGGCTGTTCTCCGGCCTCATAAACGGGTGTGACGATCACCACATCCGCATCATTAAAGCAGCCGCAAAATTCATCAAACAGGCTTTCAAGACGGGAATAACGATGGGGCTGCATCACGGCAATCACCCGACCTTTATAGGCTTCCCTCGCAGCACTCAACACTGAAGCTATCTCCACTGGATGATGGGCATAATCATCAATGATGGTAATGCCTGATGGCTTGCCGATATTGGTAAAACGCCGCTTGACGCCGGAAAATTTAGCAAAGGCGCGGCGGATCACATCAGCTTTGACGCCCATTTCATGGCCCACCGCAATGGCGGCGAGGGCATTGAGCACATTGTGACGCCCCGGCATGGGCAGAGTAACATCGATGAGAATTTCCGGACTGTCCAGCTCGCGGTTGATAATTTCCACATTGAATATGGCACTGCCCTCTTCAAAGCGAAGGTCGGAGCAGCGTATATCCGACTGGGGGCTGAAACCATAGGTGACTATCTTGCGGTCGGTGATGCGTCCGATCAAAGCCTGTACTTCGGGGTGATCAATACACATGACCGCAAATCCATAGAAAGGCACATTCTCAACAAAGGTACGGAAGGCTTCTTTTTCCGCTTCAAAATCGCCGTAAAAATCAAGATGCTCGGGATCAATATTGGTCACCACCGCTACAGTGGATGGAATTTTAACAAATGTGCCATCGGACTCATCAGCCTCAACCACCATCCAGTCACCATCACCAAGACGGGCGTTGGTGCCGTAAGCATTAATGATACCGCCGTTGATCACGGTCGGGTCATATGCGGCCTCATCCAGAACTGCAGCCACCATTGATGTGGTGGTGGTTTTACCGTGGGTTCCCGCAATGGACACACACCATTTCAGCCGCATCAGTTCGGCCAGCATTTCGGCGCGCCGGATCACCGGCATCTTGGCGGCACGGGCCGCGACGACTTCGGGATTATCGGGTTTGATGGCAGAGGAACAGACGATACCCCATGCCTCTTCCAGATTTTCAGATCTTTGGCCGATCATCACTTTGATACCCAAAGAGCGCAGGCGTTCCACATTGGCACTCTCGCCAATATCGCTGCCCTGTACTTTATAACCAAAATTATGCATGACCTCGGCGATACCGCTCATGCCAATGCCGCCGATACCCACAAAATGCAATATGCCTATATTGATGGGGTGACCAATTTTTACCGGCTGAATATTCTTATTCATTGAGGGCTTCCTCTTCAACAGGCTCTTC
This sequence comes from Emcibacter sp., assembly GCA_023142175.1. The sequence continues at coordinate 3,510 of JAGLJX010000386.1, read as the reverse complement.
CGTCCGGATACTACGAATATCACCCTTGACCAAGGCTAGCCGTTCCACCAGATCTGCCAGATCTTTTGTAGCATAGGGCTTGCCGATTTTACGCGCATCTTCCGATGCCCGCCAAACATCCCGTGGCCGTTTTGCCAGACGTTGTAATAATTTGGCCAGCTGGGCCGCGTTAAATTCTTTTTGATTAAAAAGCCAAGCCCCGCCGCTAAGCACCATTTCGCGGGCATTTTCAGTCTGATGGTCATCCGTAGCAAAGGGATAAGGCACCAAAACACCGGCCCGTCCGGCGGCGGTAAGCTCCGCAATGGTAGAGGCCCCGGCCCGGCCAATCACAAGATGTGACCATTCCATACATTGAGGGACATTAGTGATGAAGGTGGACAGCTCCACCGCAATCTTGGTATCGGCGTATATTTCGCGCACCCGGTCAATATCTTCCGCACGGCATTGCTGAGTAATCTGAAGACGCCGTTGCAGTGCGCGGGGTAAAGTTGATATAGCCTGAGGCACGACTTCACTGAAGATACTGGCCCCCTGACTACCGCCAATGACCAATATACGAAAAATACGTTCCTCACTAATATCCGGATAGAATTTATCGCCAAGTTCAACAATTTCCTCACGGACAGGATTTCCGGTTACAACCACCTGATTATATTTTCGTAAACGCGCCTTCTGGGTTTTTTCAAAGGACAGGGCCACCGCATCGACAGATTTTGCCAAATGCCTATTGACCCGGCCCAACACGGCATTCTGTTCATGAATACAGGTGGGAATCCCTAAAGACAAAGCGGCTTTAATAACCGGAAAAGAGGGGTAGCCACCAAAACCGACCACAATACCGGGCGGACGTTTCATATTCTTCAAAATAAATTTAGCGTCTGAAATGCTGCTGAGCACTTTAGGCAGAGCCACCAGCTTACCAAGCAATCCCCGATTAGAAAGAGTGACGCTATTGATTTTGCGGATTTTGGTGCCTTCAAAATGTTCCTTATAGTGATAGCCCCGGCTATCGGTAATAAGGCTGACCTCATGCCCACGCGCGATCAGCTCATTCTTCAGTGCCGCTGCGGGGAATACGTGGCCGCCCGTACCCCCGGCGGCAAGTACGATATGGCTAGTGCGTCGACGGGTCATGATTGTCTCCAAGCAGAATTGAGATTTTCCAGATTATCCCGGCCACCGCTTCTGGTTAAGGCCAGCACCATTCCCATGGTAATGGCAACGGACAGCATAGATGAGCCGCCATAACTAATGAAGGGTAAGGTCATGCCTTTACTGGGCAGGATTGAAAGATTAACCCCAAGATTGATAAATGCCTGAAGGCCGAACTGAATGATAAGGCCCGAAGCCGCCAGAAAAACAAATAAATCTGTTTCTTTCATCAGGTTTAGCAAACAGCGAACAACAATGATGGCAAACAGACAAATCAGGAACAGGCATAAAATTATGCCAAATTCCTCGCCAGTGACGGCAAAAATAAAGTCGGTATGAGCATCAGGCAAGATTTTCTTTACCGCACCCTCGCCCGGCCCACGACCAAATAATCCACCACTGCGAAACGCATTCAGGGCCGTGTCCACTTGAAAGGTATCGCCCGAACCGGGGAATATGAAACGGTCAATACGGCTGGTCACATGAGGCAGGAACATATAGGCCATAAAAAGTGCCGACATACCCAAACCGGCAAATCCCAACACCCATACCATAGGCAATCCTGCCATAAAAAACTGTGCCGCCCAGACCATAGAAATCAGAATAGTCTGCCCCAGATCCGGTTGGGCAATCAGGAAAGCCACCACCACCAAGTAAGTGAGTATGGAGATTGACCAGCCTTTGAAATTTGGGTTTTTATGAACTTCCGAAAACATCCATGCCGAAAAGACGACAAAGGCAGGCTTCAGGAACTCCGAGGCCTGTAGGGTAAAACTGCCAATACGAAGCCAACGGCGTGCGCCCTTGGCCTCCGGGCCGATGGCCATGGTCAGTGCCAACAGAAGAAGACAACCCAAAAACATCACCACGCCAAGCCGCCGAACCCATATGACCGGAAGCAGGGATACCCCGAGCAAAGTCGTGACCGCCAGACACAGGAATATCAGTTGCCGTTTAACAAAGTGAAACGACTCTAACCCTAGCTTTTCCGCAATGGCCGGGCTGGCGCTAAGGGTAAGAACAATACCAAGACCAATCAATATGGCCAATGTCACCAACAACCAGCGGTCAACTGTCCACCACCAGTTACTGAGCAGGCTTGTATCGGTTCTTGAAAAAACAGTCATATAACCGCCCTATCTTAGTTTCAATGTGGCAAGCCCGACCAGAGCAAGCAATACAGCTATGATCCAGAAACGAATAACAATGGTAGGTTCCGACCAACCCTTTTTCTCATAATGATGATGGATGGGAGCCATGCGGAATACCCGCTTGCCGGTCAACTTGAAAGAGGCCACCTGCACAATGACAGACACCGTTTCCAGAACAAAAAGCCCGCCGACAATACCCAATACAATCTCATGCTTGGTGACAAGGCTGACAACGCCGAGCGCACCGCCCAGAGCCAAGCTGCCTGTATCACCCATAAAGATCATAGCGGGCGGCGCATTATACCATAAAAAGCCAAGGCCCGCGCCTATCATAGCGGCACAAAATACCGCCAACTCCCCCGCACCAGACACATAAGTCAGCTGAAGATAGCCGGCAAAAACACTATTACCCACCAGATAGGCAATCAGGGCAAAAGTACCCGCTGCGATGATCACAGGCATGATCGCCAGACCATCAAGTCCGTCCGTCAGATTTACACTGTTGGATGACCCCACCAGAATGAATATGGCAAAGGGAATCATGAACCAGCCCAGATCAATCAATGTGTTTTTAAAGAATGGCACCGCAAGACTTGTATCAAGCCCCTCCCCTGCCTTATCCATAATGATCAGCACCGCAACCACCGAAACTATAATTTCCATGAGCAATTTTATTTTTCCTGAAACACCATCAGAACTGGATTTGGTAATTTTATGATAATCATCCAGAAAGCCAATCAGGCCAAATCCGGTGGTGACAACAAGACAGGCCCAGATATATTGGTTGGACAGATCAGTCCAGAGCAATGTTCCCGCAGACAAGCCCAGCAAAATGAGGAACCCGCCCATAGTAGGTGTTCCCTGTTTAGTGAGCAGGTGGCTTTCCGGGCCATCCAGTCTTATGGGCTGGCCTTTTTTCTGCTTTCTTTTCAGCATGCCAATGACCGAAGGGCCACAGAGAAAACTGATCAGAAAAGCGGTCATTAATGCCCCACCAGCACGAAAAGTCAAATATCTAAAAAGGTTGAATATTCCGAAATCGTCACTCAGGGGATATAAAAAATGATACAGCATCCTTATTTTTCCTTCACACGGCTTGTTTTACTACGGACACTTCCATATCCAGTATTTTGTCAACAATAATACTCATGCCACTGGCATTTGATCCCTTGACCATAACCACATCAGATGGGCGCAAATCACG
>JAGLJX010000385.1 GCA_023142175.1 Emcibacter sp. | reverse complement strand
CAGGAACCAAGAAGCAATAACCGAAACTTTATTTATAAGGTCAAGGTGCTGAGGAAAGACGGCAAGTTGCTGGAGCTGAAAATAAATGCCGCAAATGGCAGTATTGTAGGTGTGAAGGGGAATAAATAATGCGGTTGCTTTTGGTTGAAGATGATCCTGATCTGTCCCGGCAGATGAAGACCATACTAGAAGGAGATGGCTATTCAGTTGATGTATCAATGGATGGTGAAGATGGTCATTTTCTGGGAGAAACGGAAAGTTATGATGCTATTGTTCTTGATCTGGGCTTGCCCATAATGGATGGTATCAGCGTGTTGAATAAATGGCGGCAGGCGGGAATGTCAACCCCTGTTCTTATATTGACGGCGCGGGATGGTTGGTCTGAAAAAGTAGCAGGACTGGATGCCGGAGCCGATGATTATGTGACAAAACCCTTCAAGATAGAAGAAGTTCTGGCGCGGGTGCGGGCCTTGATACGGCGGTCAGCGGGGCAGGCGTCACCGGAACTTAGCTGTGGCGCAGTCACCCTGAATACCAATACCAGTAAGGTGACGGTGGATGGTATGCCTATCCGTTTAACGGCTCAGGAATATAAGTTATTGGCTTATCTTATGCATCATCCTGAAAAAATCATATCACGAACAGAATTAACCGAGCATATTTATGATCAGGATTTTGATCGTGATTCAAATACAATTGAGGTTTTTGTCACCCGGGTAAGGAAAAAACTGGGCGTGAATATCATTCATACAGTTCGAGGGTTGGGATATCAGCTTGTTAACTCAGAAGAACAAAATACCTAACAGGTCGTTATGGTTTCGGCTGTTGTCATATTCTGCTGTCTGGACATTATTTGCGCTGATGTTTGGCGGCTATCTCCTGTCGCTTACTTTTAAAGAGACAATCGAAAATAATTTTGACGAGCGATTAAATGGTCTGCTGGAAAATCTGATCGGCATTAGCGACAGTAATTCCGAAGGTCAGATCAGCTTTTATCGGGCGATGGCGGATTCGAGATTTGAGCAGCCCTATTCCGGCTGGTATTGGCAGGTTTCGGCTCAGGATCATGAGGCTTTCAGGTCAAGATCTTTGTGGGATCAAAGTCTTGAGCCAGACTATAATAAACCCGCAAACCAGACACGTTATTCCATCATTGCAGGTCCGGAAAATCAAATGCTCAGAATGGTAGAGAGGGATATTATCATTCCGGGGGATGAAACTGTTTTTCGCTTTAGTATTGCCATAGACAGAACTGCAGTTAAGGAACAGCTTGATCGTTTTGACAATATTCTGATTTATTCCCTTAGCGCCCTTGGTATTGGGTTGATTGCAGCGTCTTTCTTACAGGTTTTTCTTGGCCTGAAACCCTTGAGAAATATTCGCCGATCCCTCTCAAAAATTCGTACCGGAGAGGATGCTCATCTGCCACAAGATTTTCCGACAGAAATTCAGCCTCTTGCTGATGAAATGAATGCCCTGCTGGATCATAGTAATCAGGTTGTAGAGCGTTCCCGCACGCAAGTGGGGAATTTGGCCCATGCCCTGAAAACGCCACTGGCGGTGCTGTTGAATGAATCGGAGTTGCATAAGGGGCAATTGTCGAATGTGGTCGCCAGACAGTCGGAAATGATGCGTCGTCAGGTGGATCATTATCTGCGGCGGGCGCGGGTCGCAGCCAGTACCAAGATCATAACCAGCCGCACAGAGGTTTTTCCCGTTCTGAAGGATTTCTGCCGGATCATGGCTAAAATACATACAGATAAAACGTTCACTATGTCTCCATCCAGCGAACTATCGCCGCTGTTTTTTCGGGGCGAACGGCAGGATTTGGAAGAGATGGTCGGCAACCTGATTGAGAATGCTGCGAAATGGTCTGAAACTAAAGTTACCATCTCATGCTATGAACAGGATGATCAAATTATTATTCAAGTGTCGGATGATGGGCCGGGTATTGATGGGAAAGTTCGGGATACAGTATTTATGCGCGGGGAGCGCTTGGATGAAAATACGCCCGGTACTGGTCTTGGGCTATCCATTGTGAAGGATCTGTCGGGATTATATGACG
>JAGLJX010000384.1 GCA_023142175.1 Emcibacter sp. | reverse complement strand
CTCTGAATTATGGCTGGCGGGATTACGGTAATCGTGTGGGTCTTTGGCGCATGATGGAGATTATGGATAACTGCGGCATGCGCGGCACAGTTTGTTTAAATTCTGATATTATTCGTGAATACCCGCGTATCATAGAAGAGGGCGAAAAACGTAATTGGGCATGGATCGGTCACGGGATTAATAATGCGCCAGCTAATTTTCTCAGCGGTATAGATGAGGAAAAAGAACGCGAGATTATTGGTACTGTTCTGGATGAAATGGAAAAGGCTCTTGGCCGTAAGACAAAAGGTTGGCTCAGCCCATTTCTGACTCATACCTATAACACACCAAATATTTTGGCGGATATGGGAGTTGAATATCTTTGTGACTTTACTGCTGATGATCACCCATTCCCTTTCAATACTAAAACCAAAAGTCTGATTTCCGTGCCCTATACGGTGGAGCTTAATGATATTCCTGCTTTCATGAATGTGGGGATGAGTTCATCTGATTTTGGCGACATGATTATTGACCAGTTTGATATGCTCTATGAAGAAGGGGCTACTAATGGCCGTATTATGCCCATATGCCTGCATACCTTCTTTGTGGGTCAGCCCAATAAAGCCCTTCACCTGAGAAGAGCATTTGAGCATATCGCCAAGCATTCTGGTGTATGGATGGCAACAGGTGATGAAGTGAATGACTGGTACAGAAAAGACTGTATGTAGACTTCCTCTGTAAAGAATTAGAATCGTTATGACGTCGCCTAATGAAATAGAGGGCGGCGTTATTTGTTATTAATCTGTCCTCGTGATGATATTATGGATGCGAAGAGAATGACCGTTCCCCCCAGAAGGCTCATATTATCGAGCTGATCTTGAAAGAGAATAGCACCAAGGCAGGCTGCAAAGACAAGTCGGATAAAGTCGAATGGCAGAATAGTGCTCATATCTGTTCTTGATAAAGCTTGGGTCATGCTAAGGTGGGAAACAACGGAAAGCAGGCTCATTAGTATTAAAAGCCCCCATATCGCTAGTCCGTTGGGCCATTGCCAGTAAGGAAGTGCAAAGGCAAAACTTAGAGGCAGGGGGATAATGTAGCCATATATGGTCACTAGTTTGGGGCTGTCTTTTCGGGTAAGAATTTTCATACAAATAAGCGCTCCCGCAAAACCAAGTGCTGCGCCAAGAGAAGCCAGAATGCCAATGTTGATGGTTTGAAAGTTGGGTCGCAATAAGATCATTGCGCCGATAAAGGCAATAAAAATAGCCAGAATCTGGGTTATGCCAAATCGCTCTTTAAGAAAAAATACCGCAAGAAGGGCTGTGAATATGGGGGTTAGGTAACTATAGGCAACAGCATCAGCCAGAGGAATATGCCGTAAAGCAAAGAAAATTAAGAATACGGTAGATATGCTTAAAACCCCCCTTAATGTATACAAGCTAAGCTGATTCGTCTTTAAAGACTGAAGGTCGTCTCTTAGAAAAAGCGGTAAAATGAGAATTGCGCCGAACAGAGTACGGTAGAAAACCAAGACCATGGGGTGGATTTCTGAGGCGAGACTTCGGACGGTGGCCCATAGTCCTGCGTATGACAGAGCATAAAGTAATATATAAACAAATGCGACCGGTGTTAATTTGTTTTTGATAGGCATAATTTCTATTCCGGTATTTCCCGCATATTCATTGTAAAATATATATTTAAGAGGTTGCGCCGAGAAGATTTGTTTTTTTATTATATACAAGTTATGGATAATATTGTATACAAAATAAATAAATTAGCCGGGCAGGTGACAAAGGCTGTTTTAGTTTCTAAATACTTAAATTTTATCAATTTATAATTTAATTATTGAGACCAAATAATGGATAAAAAGCAAAGACAGGTTAATATAGTTGAGGTTGGTCCCCGTGATGGCCTGCAAAATGAATCTGTTGTTTTTTCCACAAAGGAAAAGGCTGAATTCGTTGCTCGTATGGTTGAAAGTGGTGTCCGCCGCCTTGAGGTGGCAAGCTTTGTTCATCCCAGGCGCGTACCAGCTATGGCCGATGCCGAAGCCCTGTTGGAAACCCTACCTGATCTGGATGATGTTTCTTATATTGGTCTGGTGCTTAATCTGCGCGGTGCTGAGCGGGCGGTAAATACCAAGGTTCATGAGATTGGCTGTGTTTTGGTGGCCAGCGAGACATTTGGCCAGAAAAATCAGGGGCAGACTATTGAAGAGGGCCATAAAGCGGTAGCGGAAATTATCGACTTTACACGCGCCCAGGGTAAGCTGGCCCAAGTCACCATTGCGGCGGCTTTTGGCTGCCCCTATGAGGGCGAAGTTCCGGCCTCAAAAATCATTGATATTGCCCAGAGGGTTGCTGAAAGTGATCCCATGGAAATTGCACTGGCCGATACCATTGGTGTTGGTGTGCCATCGGCTGTGCGGGATTTATTCGAGGTCCTTAAAGAGAAAATTCCCCATATCCCGTTGCGGGGTCATTTCCACAATACCCGCAATACCGGTATTGCCAATGCTTACGCTGCCTTTGAAGGTGGTGCGGTGACATTGGATGCGAGCCTTGGTGGTATTGGCGGCTGTCCGTTTGCGCCTAATGCTACGGGTAATATCGCTACTGAAGATTTAATTTATTTATTGAACCGGTCTTCTGTTGCAACTGGAATATCGTTGAAATCCCTGATTGCAAACAGTCAGTGGATTGAAGATAAACTTGGCAGGAAAGTACCATCACTGGTGAGCAAAGCAGGGGATTTTCCTGTTTCCGGTTCACTTACGTAAGAAATAAAGTTTCGACTTTATGATATTTAAAAGCAAGGAATGTAAGCGTATGGCTTATCGATTAGGTGTAGATGTGGGCGGTACTTTTACCGACCTTATTATCATTGACGAGGCTACGGGTAAAACACGGCGAACCAAGGTTCCCTCCACGCCGCACGACCCCTCCATTGCCGTGATAAACGGGGCCAAGAAAATTTGTGCGGAAGCAAAAATAAGTGTGGATGAAATCACCCATTTTCTGCATGGTACCACGGTCGCCACCAATGCGGTTCTTGAAGGTAAGAATTGTCGAGTTGGTCTGATTGTCACTGATGGTTTCCGACAGATTCTACAGATTGCCCGTTCACTGGTCCCCGGCGGTCTTGCTGGCTGGATCATCTGGCCAAAACCAGAACCATTGGCACCACTGGAATGCACCATAGAGATTATAGAACGTATGGATGCCGAGGGTAACATAGTCATTCCGCTTGACGAGGCGGGGCTGCGGTCCAAGATCACGCAATTGAAGCAGGAAAAGATCGAAGCGGTAACAATTTGCCTGATGAACTCCTATCTAAATAATATTACGGAAAAACGTGTCGCCGAAATTTGTGTCGAAGAAATGCCTGATATCCCGGTATCAATCAGCTCTGATATACTGCCTGAAATGCAGGAATATGAGCGGGCCTTGACCACGGTTGCCAATTCCGCCGTCCGTCCGATTGTGGCGCGTTATGTGCAAAACCTGCGCCGTGAACTACAGAGCTGGGGCATGACGGGTCATTTGAACCTGCTGCGTTCTGATGGCGGACTGATGTCGTCTGAAAAGGCTGAAAATGCGCCAGTAAACCTGTTGATGTCGGGACCAGCTGGTGGCGTGACAGGTGCTTTATGGGTCGCAAAATACGCGGGTCTGGAGAATATCCTGACCCTTGATATGGGCGGAACCTCAACCGATGTGGCGCTGATTGAAAATGGGGAAGCACGACTTCGGCGGGAAACCACTGTAGGAAATCTTACGGTTCGCGCCTCTTCCCTTGATATTCGTACCGTGGGTGCGGGGGGTGGCTCTATTGCCCATGTTCCTGAACTAACTGGTGCGCTAAGGGTCGGTCCTGAATCAGCTGGTGCCGTACCGGGGCCAGTGGCCTATTCCAAGGGCGGAACTCTGCCCACCGTAACCGATGCCAATGTGGTGCTGGGCTATCTGCCGGTGTCTTTGCTGGGCGGGGCTATGGAATTGGACCGTGACGGTGCCAAGGCAGCGGTACAGACCATTGCCGATGCGTTGAAGATTGATGTGTATGATGCTGCCGCTGGTATCATCGACATTGTTAATGAAAGTATGTTCGGCGCATTGCGTTTGGTATCTGTTCAGCAGGGCTATGACCCCCGTGAATTTGCTTTGATGGGTTTTGGGGGGGCGGGGCCGCTTCATTCCAACGCCATTGGTAAACTGATGAATAGCTGGCCAGTGATCATTCCGCCAAGTCCAGGCGTTCTGTGTGCTTACGGTGACGCGACGACGCAGGTGCGGATCGAAACAGCCCGCAGCTTTAACAAGCGTCGCAGTGACACAAATGATGCGGAACTTGTCGCGATTATGGCAGAAATGACCGAAGTGGTCACCAAAGATATTCTCGAAGAAGGTGTTAGCCTTGAGGATCAGGAATATAGCTACGAGGTTGACATCCGTTATCATGGACAGGCTTTTGAAGTGCCTCTCAGCGTTGATCCGGCTTCCTTTAAAGCAGGTGGTGGACTTGAAAAACTGTTGGCGAATTTCGATGAGGAGCATGAACGCTTGTTCACCTTCAATCTGTCAGCCGAACATGAGCTGGTTAACCTTCGTGCGGTGGCCAAGGGCAAGTCTGTGGATGTGTTGCCGGAAAAGATTCCGGTGGGCAGCACTGACCCCATCGCTGCCAAAACCAGCGACCATAAAATGTATGTGGATGGCGGGTGGCAGGATGCGGTTATTTATGATCGTGCAAAGCTCTG
>JAGLJX010000383.1 GCA_023142175.1 Emcibacter sp. | reverse complement strand
AACGAAAGTGACCTTCGCATTGATACTTACCGCGCATCCGGTGCCGGTGGGCAACATGTGAATACAACCGACAGTGCGGTACGGATTACCCATGTGCCGACAAATATTGTTGTTCAGTGCCAGAATGACCGTTCTCAGCATAAAAACCGGGCCACGGCTATGAATATGCTCAAAGCGCGGCTTTATGAAGCAGAATTGCAACGGCGCGAGGATGAGGCCAACGCAACACATAACAGCAAATCAGATATCGGTTGGGGCCATCAAATACGCTCTTATGTCCTGCAGCCTTATCAAATGGTCAAAGACCTGAGAACGGGGGTAGAGTCTGGGCAGCCGGATAAAGTGCTTGATGGTGAAATTGACCCATTCCTTAATGCGGCCCTTGCGGCACGGGTTCACGGCAGCGCGGATGATGTGCAGGATTTAAATTAAAAAATAAGCAGTCACAATGCGTTGTGCTGCTTATTTAATCTAAATTATTATTATCTAATTGTTTTTAGTGCCGAAACTCTGTTTTTCAGAAACCTTGTTAAACAGGGCCTTATCCTGTGAGTCATCTACTGGTTTTGACTGAGTGACTTCTTTGTTATGGGTTAGCGTTCCTTCGATAAAGGCTCCCGCCTGAACACTTACAGTCTCATGGAACAGATCACCTTTGACCTTTGCCGTTTTTTCAATACGAATATTGCGGCCTCTGACCTGACCATCAACAGAACCTTTGACGATGATCTCCTCAGCGGTGACAACGCCCTTCACCGAACCATGTTCACCAATGGTCAGGGATGCGCTCTGTATATCGCCTTCGATGTTGCCATCGAGCTGTATATCTCCAAGCGTGGTTATATCTCCCTTGATGGTAACATCGGAGCTTATGATAGAAGGGGTGGAATTTGCGGGTTGTGTTGTTTTATTCATTGTACTAGCTGTCATACTCTTGTCGTTGGATTTTGAGAACATTGTCTGAGGCCTTAAATATTTTTTGCGGGTTAATAGCTTTACCATTAAACCAAATTTCATAATGCAGGTGAGGACTGGTACTACGTCCTGTTGTACCCATCAGTCCTATTTTCTGCTCAAGGGTAACTTTATCACCTTTTTTTACTTTTATCTTGGAAAGATGACCATATCGAGACTTAAATCCATTTCCATGATCAATTTCAATAAATTTTCCGTAAGCACCATTGCGGCCCGCTTTGGTAATAGTACCATTGGCCGTGGCATAAATTGGCGTTTTCCACCATCCCGCCAGATCAATTCCATGATGTCGCGCCCATTTTTTCTTGAAAGGGTCTTTTCGAATACCAAAAGAACTTGAGATATAATATTTTTTAGCCGGTTTCCCTATGGGCATATGCTGTATAGCGCTTTCCAAATCAATCAGACGATTATAATGGGCATAAAGCTTGGCAAAGGGCTCATTGGAAGAAAGGTCAAGGTCATTATTTTCAGTATATAGAATGAACGGCCCACCCATCGCCATAGACAGGGACGGCCTGTTTTCTGAAAGCTGCATTAGCTTGCCGCTTTTGATGCCGGATTTCTTCAGGGTATTTTCAACATAAGCAATTTTGGTTGAAATTCGGTCAATCATCAGTTCCGCGAGGGTTTGTTGTTGTTGCTCAATGCGCTGGATGCTGAAATTAAAATTGGCTAGCTGTTTTTGATGGTCTGTATAAACATCAGAATTAAAACTTGTTTCTTCTGGTGCTATTATTTTTTTCGTCGGCTGTTCACCGTCACCTTTGGATTCATTTTGATCCGGCATAATACTGGTCGATAGGGATTTATCCGCATCAAGTAATTGTTGTAAATAAATCTGACGTTGTTCGAGGGCCCGCGTTGATTTCTGAATATCATTTTTCAGTTTATCGAACTGACCATTTGAATCAGTATAATTTTTCTCCGCTGCCGCCAGTTCCATATCTTTTGCGTCCAGAATTTCTGCGTTGAAGATATAACTATAGGTGGTGAGCGCAAACCAGGCAAAGACGCCTAAAGCAGTCAGTGACGTGAGGATCTGAGTTTTTTGGGAAATAGAGATAAAACGGACAACACCATTCGTCCTGAAATGCAATTGCCTTTCAGGAAAAATCCGAGCGCTCACGTCTCTCAATTTCTTAATTAAATTGGAAATTGTCCTCTATCCTCTTGCTCAATAAAAACCCGTATATTCTTCTTTTCTTCTTTTTATAGCCCGCATTTGATACTAAACCGTAAAAAAAAGCAATAATTTTCATATATTACGAGATATTTACTTCTGGCTAATCATAAGGGGTAAGTAGAAATCCTCGTCAAATCCGGCTTTGGTGCGGGCTTCTGTGTTAAAAGGTGGTTTTATCTGGCCTTTAAAATATTGTCGGACCATATCCTGATAGTGTTTCTTTGGCTCTATTTTCTCTTTTTTACACAGATAGTTGAACCATTTTTGGCCCGCATAAACATGATGAATTTCTTCATTGTATATTATCTGAAGGGCCTGTGCGCTTGCATCGTCTTGGGTTTTTGCTATTTTTGATATAATAGTAGGCGTGACATCAAGGCCACGGGCCTCCAGTACTAATGGCACGATGGCTAGGCGGGCCTTAAGGTCGTGGGCTGTATCCATAGCTGATTGCCATAACCCGTCATGGGCAGGAAGGTCGCCATATGTAGCGTCATACGACCTCAGCCGATCCGTAAGCATTTCAAAATGGCGGGCTTCGTCATCTGCCACTCGAACCCAGTCATCGGTAAAACTGCGTGGCATATCTTTGCCAAAACGTGCCACGATATCCCAGGCCAGATCAATTGCATTAAACTCAATATGGGTTATGGCATGTAGGAGGGCCACCATATTTTTTCGTTTTGGTATGTATTTAGGCATAAGGAGGCGCGGCTTGTCTGGCCGGGCGGGGCGCATCGGCGCGGATGTCGGAAACTCATGGGCCAGTTCTCCGTCAAACCATGCTTTGGCATGGGTGCGGGTTAGTTGCATTTTATCTTGGGGCTGTGCGGTATTTAAAGCCTCAATTGCGGCTTCACCTATGGTCATTTTTAAAGTGCCTGCACGGCTTCCAATACCGTGTCCACATGGCCTTTCACCTTAACCTTACGCCAGATATTACGGATCACACCCTGTTCAT
>JAGLJX010000382.1 GCA_023142175.1 Emcibacter sp. | reverse complement strand
AAAGAAAGAAAAAAGAAAGAAAAAACTAAACCCAAAACCAACAAACAAGAAATAAGTTGGAAAGTCGCACAACTACCTATAAAATAGCCAAAATATAAAATAAAATACTTGCGATACAGTGCGACAATATGTATCGAAGGTAAAAGAATGATAAGGGGGAGCCAAACAGATAATGTTGGCTTCCTGTTAAAGTGGTGGATGTATCCACGGGAAAACAAGTGATTTTGAACATACATGCGTGAGCCAATTCCAACATTAGACCCAACCCTTCCGCGCAGGCTTGCTGATTTCAGCACCATTTTGGAAGCAATCGAATATGCGGCTAAAGGCACCCGAGGTCTGAACTTCTATTCACCTCGCGGCGAGCTTGATAGCAGCATCACCTATACCGAAATTTGCAAGAAAGCACAGCAAATAGGGCGGCGTTTCATTCATTTTGGCATTAAGAAAGGCTCCCGCGTGGCCTTGATAGCCGAAACGAATGAAGATTTTGTCTGCTATTTCATTGGTTGCCAATATGCGGGCCTCCTGCCGGTTCCGCTTCCCCTGCCCACCTCATTTGGCGGACGTGAAGGATATACCAGCCAGCTCAATCAGCTCATGAAAAGCTGTGGTGCATCTGTGGCTATTTCAGCTTCATATATGCTGCCGCTACTGGATGAAGCTACATCGGGACTGAAGATGAAATTTGTTGGCACCTCGACAACTTTCGAAGCACAGGCCTATGTGAAAGATATTAAAAAAATTACCCTACCCGAAGCAGACTCAGAAGGTCTGGCATATTTGCAATATTCTTCCGGCAGCACGCGTTTTCCTCACGGCGTTGCCGTAACCCATAAATCACTTCTGTCAAACTGCCATGGCATTGGCAAAGAAGGTATGGATCTTCGGGAGGATGATCGTATCGTATCCTGGTTGCCATTTTACCATGATATGGGTCTGGTTGGTGCCATGCTAATGCCAATCGCCAATCAGCTTACGACAGATTATCTGGCAACAGAATCTTTTGCCCGCCGGCCCCTGCAATGGTTGAAACTCATTTCCAAAAACAAGGCGACATTATCCGGTGGCCCCACATTTGGCTATGACATCTGCGCCCGCCGGGCCAGCCCTACCAAAATCGCTGATCTTGATCTGTCCAGTTGGCGGGTTGCCAGTATCGGCGGTGATATGATCCGGGCTGATGTGTTAACCAGTTTTCAGGAAACCTTCAAGGAAGTTGGTTTCAAAAAAACAACCTTCCTACCCAACTATGGCCTTGCAGAATGCACCCTTGGGGTGAGCTTTGCCCGCCTGAACACTGGCTTCGAAATTGACCTTGTGGATGAAAAAGTATTATCCGGTGAAGAAAAAAGGCTGGAGAAAATCAAGGTAAACGGTAACGGAGCTAATTATCGCAGTGTAGTAAATTGCGGGATTCCTTTGTCCGAATATGAGATAGAAATTCGTGACGACAACAATGTTGATCTTGGCGAATATCATATTGGCCGCGTTTGCCTCAGAGGGGCTAGCGTCATGGTTGGGTATTATCAGGACCCGGAAGCCACAATTAATTGCCTAACCGAAGACAAATGGCTTGATACCGGTGATATGGGCTATATGAAAGAAGGCTCTCTCTATATCATTGGCCGGGTGAAGGATTTGATCATCATCAACGGCAAAAACCACTGGCCACAGGATATTGAATGGGCCGTTGAACAGTTGGATGATTTGCGAAGCGGTGATACCGCCGCCGTCTCCATACCCGGCGAACGGGATGAAGAAGTTCCGGCTATTTTGGTACAATGCCGCACCCGTGATGAAGCTGAACGAGCAACCATGGAAAATAAAATTAAAGATACTGTTCATTCCATGATCGGAATTCCCCCAGTCGTCGCGCTCATCCCCCCACGTTCCCTGCCCCGCACATCCTCCGGCAAGTTAAGCCGGGTGAAAGCAAGAAAGCAATATCTTGCGGGCGAATTGGTAATTTAAATCATTGACGAAAATAGCAGCAGTCACAGGAGCAACCGGATTTGTAGGCAAACATCTGGTTCGGGAACTTGTCTTGCGTGGTTTTCAAGTCAACGCGCTTACGCGGCGGCCCCAACCAAAATCAAAAAATATAAACTGGATAGCAGGTGATCTGGAAAATAAGCAAGCCCTGAACCGTCTCCTCGAAGATGCAGATGTAATTTTCCACCTAGCCGGACTGGTTAAGGCCAGAACCGCCCGCGATTTTGATCAAGTCAACAGCCACAGTGTCCAGACGCTCATCGACATCATACAGGCTTCTCCTTCTAACCCCCATTTTATCCTGTTATCTTCCCTCGCCGCACGGGAAAGATATTTGTCCAGTTATGCCGAAAGCAAACGCAAGGGCGAGGAAATTCTGGTTGAACAGGCCGGCGACCTGCCATGGACTATCCTGCGCCCACCGGGAATATATGGACCGGAAGATAAGGAAACCCTTAAGATATTCAAGGCTATTTCTGCGCGCATGGCCCCCCTGCCCGGCGGATCAAATAACCGGACATCATGGATTTATGCCCCGGATCTGGCCCGCGCCATGATTGCCGTATCCTATAATAAAAATTGTTTTGGACAGATACTCGATGTTGATGATGGCAAAGAGGGTGGTTATACAAATCAGGAAATGTATGACACGGCCTCCGACATACTGAATATAAAAGCTTTTCAGTTTGTTTTACCCAAATTTATCTTGAAAATTGTGGCTTACTTTAATGTCTTATTTTCAACAATATTCGGTTATATTCCCATGCTTACACCGGAAAAAGTTAATGAATTATGTTACCCTGACTGGATATGTCGCGGGCCACATGTTATGAGAATGACTGACTGGAACCCAAAATCAGACCTGAAAAAGGGGTTTGAAAAAACCCTAAAATGGTATAAAGAAAATAAATTAATATAATTGAACCAATATTGGTTTCTAGACTCAGTGTAGATGGAAAAATATATGACCCAAAGTGTTGATGAAATTTTTGAGAAAATTTGCACAGTCATTGCACCCTTTAACAAAAAAAATATCTCCATTGGCAAAGACACTGTATTCAGTATTGACCTGGAACTTGATTCCCTGACAGTGATGGATCTTTTATCTGAAATAGAAGATGAATTTGATATAACCGTTCCGCTCAATATGCTTCCAGATCTGGAAACAGTTGGTCAATTTACTGAAGCTGTACAAAAATTACTTGCCAAAGATTTAGAGGATAAATAATGCCCCTTGATCTTTTTGACAAATTCGACCCGATTCTGAGTGAATATAACAGCCTGCCAGACGGGGAAGAAAATCCCTTCACCGTCAGCATGGAAAAAGTTCTTTCCCCCACAACGGCCATTATCAATGGTCAGGAAACCATCCTTGCAGGCACCAATAATTACATGGGCATGACATTCAACAAAGAATGTATGAAAGCGGCACAGGATGCCTTAACTGACCAAGGTACCGGCACCACCGGGTCGCGGGTACTGAACGGAACTTATAATAGCCATAAGCAGCTGGAAGAAACCCTGAAAGAATTTTACGGCACAGATCATGCCATTGTTTTTTCCACCGGCTATCAGGCAAATCTGGGTGTCATTTCGACCCTTGCCGGCCCTAAGGATTATGTGGTGATTGATGCGGATAGCCATGCCAGCATTTATGATGGCTGTGCTATGGGCAATGCCACTGTTGTACGTTTCAAACATAACAGCCCTGAAAATCTGGACAAAAGGTTGTCCCGTATCCGCAGGGATAATCCGGAAGCAGGAATTCTGGTAGTTTTGGAGGGCGTCTATAGTATGCTCGGTGATCAGGCTCCCTTGAAAGAGTTGACGAAAATTTCCAAAGATCACAAAGCTCATGTTCTTGTTGACGAAGCCCATTCCATTGGTGTTTTTGGTGAAACGGGACGGGGTGTTGCACAGGAACAGGGCGTTGAAGATCAGGTGGACTTCATCATCGGAACCTTCAGCAAAAGCGTTGGAACCATCGGCGGATATTGTGTCTCCAATCATCCAAAATTTGAGGCGTTACGCCTTGTTTGTCGCCCCTACATATTCACAGCTTCCCTGCCACCATCCGTCGTGGCATCTGCTGCCAAAGCATTGGAACTAATAGCTAATACTAACCTTCGCAGCAAGCTTCTGGAAAATTCCTTGCGGCTTAACAAAGGACTTGGCCAAGTCGGTTTTAAAATGGGAACCACAGGTGAAAGCCCTATCGCAGCCATTATCATAGATGAGCAGAATATTGCTGTCGCCTTTTGGGGTGAGATGATCAAAGAAGGTGTCTATGTCAATCTGGCTCTGCCGCCTGCCACGCCAAACAGGTTGAATCTGATGCGGTGCAGCCTGTCAGCGGCCCATACTTTTGAGCAGATTGACTTTATGCTGGAGAAATTTGAATTAGTGGGAAAAAGGCTTGGTCTGATCCAGAAAACATCTGAACGCGCCCTAGCTTAGCCTGACAAATTTCAGCCTATCGGTCACAGTCACGAATAATTCGCCAGTATCATCGGCCTCATAATAGCTGCCATCAAGGATAAATGGGGTCTGCAATACAATTCTGGCGTGCTCAATTTCGGCTATGATATTGCCCGCATGGTCAATCCCATCATAGCTACCCCCCAGCATAAGTTTTCCGGTTTCTAAAATCGCCTGCGATGTATTTTCAACGCTGATGAAATGCGCCTTATCCCGCTTTTCCTTGCCTGCATCTTCTGGTCCCACAGATATGCCCAGAAAAGCCTTGTCAAGGGTAGTGATCAATAGCATGAAAAAATGGCCGACTACGGCACCGCGCTGATTGCGGTTAATGCGGATGGCATCTTCAAATTTATTCTTCCCCATCGCACTCATATAGGCGCTTTGTATCATCGAGATGATATTCATCCAGTTACGTAAATTATAAAACAGCCCTTCTTTGACTATTTTCCTTTTAAATATTTTTTTCCGTTTGATGATTTCTCCGGCACAAAAGTAAAGCCCATAAATATAACCGACCCCCCGCACCCCTTCCAACTTAATCAGAGGGTATTCTGTTACCATTTTCAGCAGCTCTCCTCTTTGATGATGCTGCAAGAGTGACTTTAACGCCAAATGGGGTTCTGGTCGGGTTGCCCCTAGGCTTGCCGCAACAATATTATTATCCCCCACCGGCAGTATGGCCAGGGGAATATCCATATCCTTCAACATTTCATTCTCTATGATATGCTCAAAAATTGCTGAGGTTAAAGCCCGGTCACCTACAATGATGATGACATCAACATTGCCCTGCCGAAATCTGGTAAGGGCCTCGGCGATATCCACATGTTTTTCGACTTCATAATGAAAAATTGCCGACCCGCTGGAAATAACGGCACGGATTTTTTCCATCTCTCCATTCTCTTTAAATGAGGATGGGCTACTTAAAATAGCAATAATTCCCAATTACTCTTCCACTATATTTTTAAATCTTTTATCTCTGGTCTTATAAAAACCACAAAATCAGGTCATTAGGCAAAAAAATAATTATAAGTCTGCACCCTAAATGCTATAAGCGTGAAATCAGGCTAAATCCAGATCAAAAGCGATAAAAAGCGACTTAATGCTGAAAAAAATTGATAAATATATATTGCGAGAAACAATTCTACCCCTTCTTGTCACTTTAGGCATATCAGCTTTATTGCTGCTGTTGGAAAAAATGCTCAGTCTTTTTGATTTTGTCATCAATCAGGGCGGGCCCATAGACATCGTCTGGCGGATGTTGGGTAACCTCATGCCGCAATATCTCACTTTAGTCCTGCCTCTATCCGTTTTTCTGGGAGTTTTGCTTGCGGTACGCAAATTCGCCCTCAATAGCGAACTGGATGCTATGTTGGCCTCGGGCATGAGCCTCAACCGCCTTATAGTTCCCTTAATGTATGTGGCCGTTTTCCTGCTTATCATCAATGTGATCGTAGTTGGTTTTGTCCAGCCCTATAGCCGTTATACCTATCAGGGTCTGGTATTTGACATTCGCAGCGGGGCGCTCGGCGCCAGCATAAAGGCGGGGGAATTTACCGACCTTGGCGAAGGCCTGACACTAAGAATCGAAGAATCACGGGATTCGGGCCGGGAACTCATTGATATTTTTGCCCAAAAAGAATCAGCCGATGGCCGGATTCAATCCATCAGCGCGAAAAAAGGCAACTTTTTTATCTCCCCCGATAAACGCTTCATGATCCTCCGGCTTCTGGATGGCACGCTTATTGATCTGGATATTACCCAAAGCCGGCCCAGTATTGTAAATTTTGATATGCATGACCTGCCGCTGGCCGTACCAAATTTCGCCGCATTCCGGGACCGCGGTGAAGAAGCCAAGGAAATGACTATCATCGAACTTTGGAATGCGCGGGGCGAAGATGACCCTGCTATCACCGCCATGATGCATTCCAGAACGGCACGCGCATTATCCATTCTGATTGTACCATTTTTGGCCGTGCCTTTGGGGCTGGTTGCCAAAAGGTCGGGTAAGGCACTTGGCATTACAGTCGGGGTCGTTATTCTGCTTATCTACCATAAACTGCTGGAATTTGGCCTTGGGTTTTCCGCCACGGGTGATATATCACCGTGGGTTTCCATATGGCTTCCCACATTGCTGTTTATTCTGCTCACTGCAAGGCTATATTATATCGGCGCCTTTAAGGTTGGCGGCCTGCCGCTCAGGCGCATTGAAATTGTCTTTGAAGTAACGGTGGATGCCATAAAGCGCATGATCAATCGTTTGAAGGCGGTCAATTAAAATGGAAAAATTTATCAAATTTTCCAATCGATTAGGTGGCTTCCTTAATCCGGGCAGCATGGATATCTATCTGGCTAAATTCTTTGCGACCCGATATCTTTTCATATTAATGGGGCTGGTGGCAACGCTGCAAATGCTGGACCTGTTATCGGAATCCGACAATATTCTGGCCGGTGAAGGAGCAGTATATTCAGACCTGTGGCATTATGTCACATTACGTGTCCCTACCCTGTTATCGCTCTTTTCCCCCTTCGTTGCCTTACTGGCAGCGATAATGTGTCTTGCTGGGCTGAACGTCCATAGTGAAATTATTATCATGAAAGCGGCGGGCTGGTCTGCTTTCAGAATCATAACCCCCATGATCCTGATGTCCCTGTTGATTGCCAGCCTACATTTTGTTTTCACCGAGACCATCACGGTGGACGCCAAGGCAGAGCTTCGCAACTGGAAAGAAAATAAATATGCCGCTGATCTGCCGCCCGCACCGGATACGGTCTATGACACCTGGGTCAATGACGGTAACAACCTGATCAAGGCGGAAAGTGCCAGCCGTAATGGCAGTATCCTTCTTCTGGATAAAGTCACCCAATACATACGGGATAAAGACCAGCGCATCACCTCTCTGATCAAGGCGGATTTTGCCGTTTACCGCGATGGCAAATGGACAATGTTTGAGGTCAGGGAATTTGACCTTAGAACCCTGAAGGTTACCCCCATGGAAAATCTGGTTTGGGATACGGATATTCCGCCGGAACGGTTCATCGCACTGGCCATGAAACCGGATCAGGTAAATCTGCAACGATTAC
>JAGLJX010000381.1 GCA_023142175.1 Emcibacter sp. | reverse complement strand
ATAGGCAATTCTACATCAGGAGAAACCTGAAAATAAGTAACCAGCCCCGCAAATAAAGTTACTAATGTCAATGCCCATGACCATTTTAAATGTTTCAGCATATTCATTCCTTTTCATCTTTGTTTGAGAGTAACCCTACAAGATTTGCCAGCAGTTCATCGACCACAGTAGTGTTGAGGCTGTATGTAATTGTAGTTCCCTGCCTTTCGGTGATTACAAGGTCCGCGGCTTTCAGGATATTCAAATGACCGGAGAGTGTCGGTTTTGTCACCGTCAATTTATCGGAAATTTCCCCAGCCGTCATATCGCATTCTTTGAGCATGGATAGAATGTCTCTGCGGACGGACGAGGCTAATGTGGTAAATATGTCTGACATAATTATCTTAATTTGTTATTTCGCTAATTACCAAAATATATAGAATAATATTAATTGTCAAGGCGCTTAAATTTCGGAGGAGATATTTAACAACTTGACATCAAGGTGATATATTTTGAAGATGTTTTTCTTGCAAATTAACAGGGAGCTTCAAATGCTGGCAATTACAGCTTTATATACCTCTATTTTAGCACTGATTATGATCGTATTAGCCTACAATACTTCGGCCCGCAGGAAAGAGGCGAAAATAAACCTTGGCACCGGAAATGATGGGGTAATGGAAAGAAGAAGTCGGGCATTTGGTAATTTTACTGAATTTGTTCCCATGGTTATTTTACTCATGGCGATGATAGAAGTGCAGGGCTATGGGGCGGATTACGTTCATATATTGGGGATAATAACGGTTATTGCACGCATCCTTCATGCCTTGGGTATGACCAATTCCATTAAAATTATCAACGGACGTTTTGTTGGGGCACTCCTGACTTATATATCACTTTTTGCGGCGGGTGCTTTTGTTCTCTATCAAACTGTGTCCCAAATGATGTAACCCACTTAAAAAAATTCAATAAGTCATCATAACTTGTGGTGCAGGAGATTTTTTTTGCTATAGTCTGGCCATGAGTGATAATCCAGATATTGTAGATAACGTACAAGACGTCGCCCTCAGTGATACACTGGGGGACCGTTACCTTTCATATGCCCTTTCAACCATCATGTCCCGCTCACTGCCGGATGTACGGGATGGGCTTAAACCAGTGCATCGGCGTCTGCTTTTTGCCATGCGACACCTGAAACTTAATCCGGAAACCGGTTTTAAGAAATGCGCCCGCGTGGTCGGCGATGTGATCGGTAAATACCACCCGCACGGCGACCAGTCGGTCTATGATGCCATGGTGCGTCTGGCACAAGAATTTGCCGTGCGTTACCCACTCGTGGACGGGCAGGGCAATTTTGGCAATATCGACGGTGATAATGCCGCCGCCATGCGTTACACAGAAGCCCGCATGACCGCCGTTGCCACCGCCCTGATGGAAGGTTTGGATCAGGACGCGGTTGATTTTCGGGAAACTTATGACGGTGAAGAAGAAGAACCGGTGGTAATGCCGGCCAATTTCCCCAATCTGCTGGCCAATGGCTCCAGCGGTATTGCGGTGGGGATGGCGACAAATATTCCACCTCATAATGTGGGGGAGTTATGTACGGCCCTTTTGCATCTGATTAAATTCCCCAATGCCCATATGGAAAAGCTTGTTAGTTTCATCAACGGCCCTGACTTTCCAACTGGCGGTACTATTGTCGAATCCCGTGAAAGCATAATAAAATCATATGAAACAGGCAGGGGTAGTTTCCGGCTACGTGCCAAATGGAGCGTAGAGGAAACAGGCCGCGGTATGTATCAGGTGATCGTCACCGAAATTCCCTATCAGGTTCAGAAATCAAAGCTGATCGAACGCATCGCCGACCTGATGTTTCAGAAAAAACTGCCCATGCTTGCGGATATTCTGGATGAATCCAGCGAAGATATACGTATTGTCCTAGAGCCACGGGCGCGGACGGTTGAGCCAGAAGTGCTCATGGAAAGTCTGTTCCGTCTAACCGATCTTGAAACCAGAATATCACTTAATATGAATGTGTTGGAGGGTGGCCAACTGCCCCGCGTTATGTCCCTGCGCGAAGTATTGCAGGCGTTTCTGGATCATCGGCAGGTGGTATTGGTTCGCCGTTCCAAATACCGCCTTGGTAAGATTGAACATCGTCTGGAAGTCTTGGGCGGCTATTTGATAGCCTATCTCAATCTTGATGAAGTTATCCGCATCATTCGATTCGAAGATGAAGTTAAATCCAGTTTGATGGGAACTTTCAAACTGACAGAAACTCAGGCCGAAGCTATCCTGAATATGCGCCTGCGTTCACTGCGTAAACTGGAAGAAGTGGAAATCCGTACCGAATTTACCGCATTGGAAGCTGAAAAATCTGGTCTTCTGGAACTGCTCGGCAGTGAAGATCTGCGCTGGGACACTATTGCCGGGGAAATCAAGGAAATCCGCAAGAAATTTGGCTCGAAAACTGTGCTGGGTGCCCGTCGCTCCCTATTTGCCGATGCGCCTGTTATTGATATTATCCCCGTGGAAGCTATGATTGAAAAAGAGCCAATCACCGTGATTTGTTCTGAAAAAGGCTGGGTTCGGGGCTTGAAAGGCCATGTGGCTATTGATGACAAGATCAAATACAAAGAAGGTGATGGCTATAAATTTGGCTTCACTGCCTATACCACCGATAAAGTGATTTTAGTTGGCAGCAATGGGCGTTTTTACACCCTCGGCTGTGACAAGCTTCCCGGTGGGCGCGGTCACGGCGAGCCTGTGCGCCTGATGATTGATCTGCCTAATGAGGATGAAATTGTTGCGCTGTTCGTTCATCAACCGGGCAAGAAAATCATGCTGGCGTCCATTGCCGGACGTGGTTTCATACTGGATGCGAATAATGTCATCGCCAGCACTAAAAACGGCAAACAAATCATGAATGTGGAAGACGGCCAAAACAAAGTGGCGGTCTGCTATATCATTGATGCAGCCCATGACACGGTCGCCATCATCGGCACAAACCGCAAAATGCTGGTCTTCCCGCTGGATCAAATGGCTCAGATGAACCGGGGCAGGGGCGCGATCCTGCAGAAATATAAGGGCGCGCATATGGGGGATATAACGTCCTTCAATAAGGAGGACGGCCTTAGCTGGCCCATGAAGGGTGAGCGAACCCGCACTGAAACCGACCTGATCACATGGATCGGGCGGCGCGGCGCGGTAGGACGAATGCCGCCCCACGGGTTCCCAACTACCAATAGATTTTCCTGATGATAAGCGGGGTGACTGAATGATAAATATCATAGCACCCCGTGACCCCCTGCGTGTCGGGATTTATACCTATATCAAGGCCCCGACGAAACAGGATATGAAAATGTATCTGGCGTTTCTCAAACGCAATGAGGTATTTCATAAACCGTGGGTATATCATTCCATTGATCCAAAATATTATGAGCATTACCTCAACCGCATCAAACGCGGTGTCGCTCAGGGGTGTTTTGTTTTTGATCTTAAAAGCGATGCGCTGGTGGGAGTGATCAACATCAACAACATTCAACTTGGTGCCATGAGTATGGCAAGTCTTGGTTATTTCGGTGGTGAGAGTTATGCTGGCAAGGGTTATATGACCGAGGGCATGGGGCTTGTGCTACGATATGCGGTTGAGAAAATAGGATTGCACCGCATCGAAGCCAATATACAGCCAAAAAATATCGCTTCCAAAAAATTGGTCAAGAGACTGGGCTTCAGGAAAGAGGGTTTCAGCCCCAAATATATGCAAATAGGCGGAAAATGGTGCGACCATGAACGCTGGACAATATTAGACGAAGAAGTCCTGCGCTGGCAGCTTTAGTTTTAAAAAGGGAAAGACGTCATACCCGCGCAGGCGGGTATCCAGTTTTTTGTTGGGGCTGGACTCCCGCCTTCGCGGGAGTGACGGGAAGGGTGAAGTGGGAGCGACCAAAAGGCTGATACGAAGGTGACGGAAAGGGTGATGTGCGAGTGACTAAAAGGCTGAAGCGGGGGTGACGGGAAGTGGATATCTAGTTAAACAACACACCCGGTAACCATGTGGTCATTTCGGGGAAATGCCATAGAATGACGAGCATTAATATCTGTATCATGACAAATGGCAGGACACCTTTGTATATCTGCATGGTCGTGACCGATGCGGGGGCCACACCGCGCAGATAAAACAGCGCAAA
>JAGLJX010000380.1 GCA_023142175.1 Emcibacter sp. | reverse complement strand
CGAAAGACGTTTTTTTAAAATTCATCCTCCTAGCCAAATGGCCTAGTTGACGTGAGTTCGTATTGTCTTCATTATTCCTTTGAATATAGGGAATTAAGGGGAATAAAATGCCGGACAGTGATGGAGCCTTCAGCCATTCCTTTAAAGTAGGCGCACATAAGACATTTAAAAACCCTATGACATATATTGGGGCGGCAATTGTCGGGGGTGTGTCCCTCATGACCAAAGACTTTGCTTGGGGAATTCTTACCCCCTTCATCATCCCGCTATTGGTACAGGCCTCTATCCGCATTCTGGCGGAATATGAATATCAGGGGGTGCTTACAGGCAAAGCGGGGATTTCAGAGCCTGACAGTCCTGAACTTGCTACTATTTCAGACATATCATCCTTTTCTGCGCTTTTTAGATCTATGCAGGAAACTGGCAAACCCCATCTTTTGGTAAAAATTCAGATTAACCCAGCCTCAGAGGTTATCCGGTTGAACGAACTTCATGGTCTTGCAGCAGAAAATACCATGATCAAAATGATCGAAAATCTTATTCAGCTGAATTTTGATGACGGGATGGTCGTCAAAGTTTCTTTCAACGCCTTCATGGTTATTCTGACCGGCGATTACAAAACACACGAAGATCGCCTCCTCACTTTCATCGACGAAAATTCTCCCTCCCGAATAGAAATAAATGACACCATTTATTACCCCAAACTTTTGATTGGAATAACCTCTCTTGGTGATCATCTTGGGGAAAGCTTCTCACGGCTTGAAATGGCACTTCAGAAAGCCTTCCTCACATCCGGCAGGGCCTATTGGCATGTAGCCGAGGATAATGAAGAATTTGATATCTACCGCAATAACAGAATTGGGTTGCACCATGTACGCAAGGCACTGGATGATGCAGAATTAGGCCTTTTTGCTCAACCCATTGTCGCTATTGGTGATGGTGTCAAATCCCGTAAATACGAGATACTGCTGCGCCATTACCAAACGGCAACGACCATTAACTCTCCTGCCGAAATCCTGCAATATGCTGATTTTAATAAAGTTTCACAGGATATTGACCTCTATGTCATCACCCTTCTGTGTAAAAATTTCCATAAACTTAACAGCGAAATAGATAGCTTATCCATAAATTTAACCGGGTCTTCCTTTGCCAGTCCACGGTTTGTCGGGCTACTGAATGACATCGTGTCACACTATGAAGTTCCAAAAGAAAAAATCATTCTGGAAGTCACCGAGACCATCGCCAACCAGAATATTTCAAAGGCCATAAGAACCATGGAAAAATTTAAAGCACTCGGCTTTAAACTGGCGCTTGATGATATCGGAATCGGATCGAGCAATTTTCATAACCTGACCAATTTCCCAGTCGATTTTTACAAGCTTGATCGCATTTATTGTGAAGAGATACTGATCAAAGCAGAATCACGCCAGTTCGTTCAGCTAATCATTGATATTGGGAAATCAAAGGGAAAAAAAATTATAGCAGAAGGTATTCCAGATCAGGAAACTATGAAAATTCTGGCTGATATGGGCGTGGATTACTCACAGAGCTTTCTGACCGGAAAACCCAAAGAACTTATCAAAGCACCCAAATTTGAAGCCCCTAATGGTCAGGTGTAATTAAATATCTGACCACTTATCAAATAATTAATCTTCGCTTGGAGTCCATGCAAATTTCTGGAACGGCTCATCAATTGGTGTATGAGCAACATGATTTACATGATTGTGGATTTTGAAGACATACTATCTGTCGAGTTAGAAAAAGCAGGCTGCAAGAATTAATCTCACAGCCTGCTTTATAGAATTCTTATAACTATTTAGAATTTATAGTTGTAATCTAGACGGAAACGATTTCCGTCCTCGATAGTTGTTTTTGCTTCCGCAATATATAATCTTGCTACAAGGTTTGAATTGCCGGTTAACTTGTAAGCAACGCGAAACTCATGACCGGTAAAGTTAGTACCCCGTGTTTCCACAGAAGAACCCC
>JAGLJX010000038.1 GCA_023142175.1 Emcibacter sp. | reverse complement strand
TCATCAGACCGATATTGCCTTCCTGAATAAGGTCAAGGAACTGCAGACCCCGGTTGGTATATTTTTTGGCGATTGAGATCACCAGCCGAAGATTGGCTTCAACCATTTCTTTTTTCGCTATACGGGCTTCTTTTTCACCCTTTTGGACCATATTGACAATCACGCGGAATTCGTCGACGGAAAGCCCAACTTCCTGAGCGATATCAACTACTTGACCGCGCATATTGTTGATGACTTCGCGTTCTTTTTCCGCAAAATCGGCCCAGCCTTTGCCAGAATTCCCGGCGACCGTATCGATCCAGCCCGGTTCCAGTTCCCGGCCCTGATAATTTTTCAGATAAACTTCACGCTTGATTTTATAACGTTCCGCCAGGCGAAACATTTTACCTTCAAGCGCCATCATGCGTTTATTGAGGGCGTAAAGCTGCTCCAGAAGGGATTCAATTCTATTGTTGTTCAGGCGCAGGCTTTTCATGAGAACAATAAGTTCGTCACTGAGCTTGCGATAGCGTTTTTCCTGTGAAGCACCGAGCGTCTCACTCTTCAGGCTAGCCTCATGACGGGCATCCTGAAGTTTTGAAAACTTTTTATAAACTTTGCGGATGTTGCCGAATATTTCCCGAACCTGTGGGATCAAAGCTATTTCCATAACGGCAAGGGAGACAGTATTGTCTTCGTCATCATCATCGTCTTCTTCTTCTTCATCGGAAGAAGTTTCTTCACCGTTTTCAGCTCCAGGTTCTTCTGGTTTTCCTTCAGTTCCTTCAGTTCCTTCAGTTTCTTCAGTTCCTTCAGATTTTCCTTCAGTTTCTTCTTTTGATTCTGGAGGCTCATTCTCATCGGAAGGATCAATGCCATACATAGCATCAAGGTCAATCACATCGCGTAGAGGGATATCTTCTTCTTCCAGCATTACCGACCATTCAACCAATGCCCGAAAGGTTAGCGGGCTTTCGCACAGGCCCGCGATCATGGTTTCACGACCGGCCTCAATACGTTTGGCTATGGCAATTTCGCCTTCGCGGGATAATAGCTCAACGCTACCCATTTCCCGAAGGTACATCCGAACCGGGTCATCGGTGCGGTCAGCAACCGCCTTGGCGGGTTTTGCCGCTGCTTTATCTTTATCAGGTTTGGCCTTGGTTTCTTTTTCCGGGGTTTCCTCGGTTTCTTCGCTGTCCGCCTCTTCAACTACATTGACGCCCATCTCGGACAGCATGGTCATTATGTCTTCAATTTTTTCAGAGGACATTTCTCCCTGAGGTAAAGCCTTGTTCAGGGCGTCATAGGTGATATAGCCCCGTTCCTTGGCATCGGTGAGCATTTGTTTCACACTACTTTCAGAAGAATCAATCAGAGGACTATCTGTTGTGTCTTCCTGTTTTGATGTTGTTTTATCTTCTGTCCCAGCCACTTTATCAGCCATATAAAAACCTCAAATCCCATTAGTTCGCTTAATCATCCTTATTAAGCGGCGTTGCACTCAGGAAAGATTATCTCTTCCCGAGGCAGTTCCATACCCATCTATACTGGCTTCGTTCCCTTTGGCTTGCTCAAGCTCCGTTTTCAATGCTAGAAAACGGGCATAAACCTCTTCCGTCATATTTTCAGCCAGTTCTATTTCTGCCGCTTTCAGATCTTTTTCCAAGTCTGAAACACGACGATACCGATTGACCACATGGAACCATCCCTGCTCCACATCTTCTGGAGCAGCATCCGGCCATGCGAACCATTCGGCTTGTAGTTCACCTTGTTTGAGAATGACTTCCAATGCCTTGCCATACCCTGTTTTTAACAGATAGGCGTAAAGGCTTTTATTTTCAAGGTCCGATTCGCGAATTGATACATCTATTATCTCGCACCGTAGCTTGTCAAGCTCCGCTGATTCGAAAATAATGGTGGCAAATTCCTCATGATGCTTTTTTAACAGCCACGGATGGTTCAAAACCGTTAGTATCAGTAGCCTTTCACGCTTAATGCCCGCTGTAACCTGCCCCTTAAAAATACCTGTCTCACTGAGATTTTTTACCCCCGGCAGGGTCTCGTTCCAGCCCGACTTTTTCTTTTTGTCATAAGCTTTTGGTGAATAATCAAAGTGATTCTTTTTAATAACTCTTTTTTCCAGAGAATGATCCGCAATAAATGCGCCGCCAAGAAGCGTTGATAATCGTTCCTGAAATGCCTTGTCGTAATAGCCGCGAATAGTTTTATCTCTGATATCCGACAGGGTTTCTGACAGGGATTGTTCAAGACCCGCACGTTGCTCAGGCGTATCCGCCTGAACCGAGCCGGTTTTCATTTTCCAAAGGATATCGACCAAAGGCTGAGCCTGTTCCAGTAGGTCATGGAAAGCCTGCGCCCCCTGACCACTGATATAGCTGTCCGGGTCTTCGCCGGTGGGCAAATGGACAAAACGCAGAGAATATCCGGCCTTAAGCAAGGGTAATGATTTTTCAGCAACCTTATTGGCGGCACGAATACCCGCTTTATCACCGTCAAAACACATGAGAGGTTCGGGGGCGAGCCGCCATAATTCTTTGATCTGATCCTCGGTCACTGCGGTGCCAAGCGGGGCCACCGCGTTGGTAAAACCGGCCTGTGCCATGACGATCACATCCATATAACCTTCCGCCACCAGAACACGGCCCTTGTCATAGGATGATTTTCTGGCTCCGGCTAGGTTATATAACAACCGTCCCTTATGAAATAAGGGCGTTTCCGGTGAATTGAGGTATTTGGCCTTGGCATCTGAGCTGAGCGCCCGTCCGCCAAAAGCGACCACACGTCCCTGACGGTCTGTGATCGGGAACATGACCCGATGGCGAAAACGGTCATAGCTGGGCCGTTGTCCGCCACCATCGTCTTCCGGCCTGATGAGCAACCCCGCCTCCACCATCATGTCTTCTGTGATGCCGTTCCGGCTGAGTAGGGCGTCCTTCAGGGCCGTGCGCCCTTCGGGAGAAAACCCAAGACGGAATTGTTTCAGTGTCGCTTTGTTTAGTCCCCGGCGGGTTAAATAGTCCAAGCCCTGTTTGCCATCCTGTGCGACAAGCTGGGTTTCATACCATTTGGACGCGGCCTCCATCACATCATAGAGCGATTTGCGCTGTTGTGACCTTTGTGCGTCTTGTGGCGAATATTCCGGCATGGCAAGCCCCGCCAGTCCGGCCAGACGTTCCACAGTCTCAGGAAAGCTTAACCCTTCTGTTTCCGTAACGAATTTAATAACATCACCCTTGGCCTGACAGCCAAAACAATAGTAGAAACCCTTGAGGTCATTGACGGTGAATGATGCGGTTTTTTCATTATGGAAGGGACAAAGGCCTGTATGTTCATGACCCTTGCGCGTTAGTTTAACCCGCCTGCCAACCACTTCGCTGACCGGAATCCGGTTTCTTATTTCATCCAGAAAATCAGGCGTAAACCCCATGAATTCTCATAACTCCGTAAAAGAAAAATCAGGTGAAATTTAAGAAAGTTCGGACCGGGCCATGGCACTGGCCTTGGAAAAATCCATTTGCCCGGCATATTTACCTTTAAGAAGCGCCATGATCTTACCTATATCCTTTAGTCCGGATGCGCCCGTTTCTTCAATAGCCTGTTTGACGACACCGCCTATTTCATCGTCCGGCATCTGCCGTGGCTGAAATTCCGAGATGATTTCCATCTCAAGCTGTTCCTGCTCTGCAAGTTCCAGACGACCCGCTTCTTCGTAAACAATGAAGCTTTCTTTGCGCTGCTTGATCATCTTGGACAGGATTTCAAGAATAACTGTATCTTCATCCCGTGCGGCTTTTTTCTCTGTACGGGCGGCAATATCCCGGTCTTTTATGGCGGCTAAGATGAGTCGGATTGTCGTCAGGCGACGTTTGTCCTTATCTCTCATCGCTTGTTTCATGGCATCGGTAAGCTGATCACGCAACATATTGTTATCACATCCTTTTTCATAAAAATACTGACCATATGACCTGATTGTCCATAGCCGTTACTTTTAGGAAGCAGAGACTCTACCGTAAAAGCGGGTAGATTGCAATAGATAATTATCCTATAAGTGGTTGATATTAAACAATTTTATTTCTCAAAGATTCACTTGACCTGAGCCGGAGCTTCACTTATGTTCCGCACAATTTACGTCTGGGGTTAGGGCTAGTATAGTCCCTAGTTTATGCGCCTAATAGTGAAAAAATATTATGATTGAAAAAAATATCGACCACACCCCGCCACACAAAGACATCACAGCTGCTTTGGTCCTTGCCGATGGCAGTGTTTTTTGGGGATATGGTGTCGGTGCCGCCGAAGATATTGTCGGCGAAGTCTGTTTTAATACCTCCATTACCGGTTATCAGGAAATATTAACTGATCCTTCTTATGCGGGGCAGATCATCACCTTCACATTTCCACATATCGGAAATGTGGGTGTTAATATGCAAGACATGGAAAGCACAAAGACTGCGGCACGTGGCCTTGTGATCCGTGAGGATATCACCGCACCATCAAATTACCGTAGCGAAAGTCACCTTAATGACTGGTGTCTGGAGCAGGGGTTGGTTGGAATATGCGGTGTCGATACCAGACGGCTGACCCGTTACATTCGCGATAATGGCGCACCAAACGGGGTGATCAGTCATAACCCTGATGGAAAATTCGATATACCAGTCCTCATAGAAAAAGCCAAAAACTGGCAGGGACTGGAAGGTACGGATCTTGCCAAAGAAGTCTCCTGCACCGAAACATACACTTGGGACGAAGTTCGCTGGACTTTAGAAGAAGGTTATAGAAAACTGGATGCGCCGAAGGCTCATGTGGTTGCGGTTGATTATGGTATCAAGCGGAATATCCTCAGGTGCCTTGCCTCCACAGGGGTCAGAATTACCGTCGTTCCGGCAGTAACTACGGCAGAAGAAATTCTGTCCCATAAGCCGGACGGTATTTTTCTATCCAACGGGCCGGGTGATCCGGCGGCAACGGGGCAATATGCCATTCCGGTCATTCAGGATCTGTTGAAAACAAACATTCCCCTGTTCGGGATTTGTCTGGGCTATCAGATGCTGGCACTAGCTATCGGGGCCAAAACGCAAAAAATGCATCAGGGCCATCGGGGTGCCAACCATCCGGTGATGGATTATAATACGAATAAAGTTGAGATTACCTCAATGAACCACGGCTTTATGGTCGATAAAGACAGTCTGCCGGTGGGGGCAAAAATAAGCCATATCTCACTGTTTGACCAGACGCTTTGTGGGTTTGAGCTAGAGGGCAAGCCGGTATTTTCGGTTCAGCATCATCCCGAAGCCAGCCCCGGACCACAAGACAGCCACTATCTTTTTGACCGCTTTATGGAAATGATTGAGAAAAATGCCTAAACGTACAGATATACAATCCATTCTCATCATCGGCGCTGGTCCGATCATCATCGGTCAGGCCTGTGAATTTGATTATTCCGATACTCAGGCCTGCAAAGCCCTGAAAGAAGAAGGGTATCGGGTGATATTGGTCAACAGCAACCCCGCGACCATCATGACCGACCCCGATGTTGCCGACGCGACCTATGTGGAACCTATCACAGCGGAATTTGTTGAAAAAATCATTGCCAAAGAACGGCCAGACGCAATATTGCCGACCATGGGCGGTCAGACGGGCCTGAATACGGCACTGGAGCTGTCAAAACAGGGTATATTGAAAAAATATAATGTTGAGTTGATCGGCGCCGATGAGGAAGCCATAAATAAGGCCGAAGACAGGCTTCTGTTTCGGGATGCCATGGACAGGCTCGGCCTTGGTACACCACGCAGTCAGGTGGTAAAGACTCTGGAAGAAGCGCTTGAAGCTCTGGACTATATCCAGTTGCCCAGCATCATCCGGCCCAGCTTTACAATGGGCGGTACTGGCGGCGGCATTGCCTATAACCGGGAAGAATTTGAGCAGATAGTTCTGGGTGGTATTGATGCCTCTCCCGTGGGTGAAGTTCTGGTGGAACAATCCGTACTTGGCTGGAAAGAATATGAAATGGAAGTTGTCCGCGACACGGCTGACAATTGCATCATTATTTGTTCCATTGAAAATCTGGACCCTATGGGTATCCATACCGGCGACAGCATCACCGTGGCGCCAGCCCTTACGCTGACTGACAAAGAATATCAGATCATGCGTAATGCCTCTATCGCGGTATTGCGTGAAATTGGCGTGGAAACCGGCGGGTCAAACGTGCAATTTGCCGTTAATCCGGAAAATGGCGAGCTTATTGTTATCGAGATGAACCCTCGCGTCAGCCGTTCTTCTGCTCTGGCTTCCAAAGCCACAGGCTTCCCCATCGCCAAAGTGGCGGCGAAGCTTGCCATCGGCTATACGCTGGACGAGCTGGAAAATGATATTACTGGCGCGACGCCCGTATCGTTTGAGCCAACCATAGATTATGTGGTTACCAAAATACCGCGCTTCACCTTTGAGAAATTCCCAAACAGCAAGCCAACATTGACCACCGCCATGAAATCGGTGGGTGAGGCCATGTCCATTGGTCGCTGCTTTACGGAATCCCTGCAAAAAGCTCTACGGTCAATGGAAACCGGACTGACGGGCCTGAATGAGGTTGATATTCCGGGTTATGATCCCGAACATGGCGATACCAATGCCATTCGGGCGGCATTGGCCAACCCGACTGACGACCGTCTGCTGGTCATGGCACAGGCATTGCGTTTTGGCATCACGCCGGAAGAAATTCACGACATCGCCAAATATGATCCGTGGTTTATTAGTCAGATCAAGATCATCACCGATGCGGAGCTTGATATCCGGAAAAATGGACTGCCGGACAGTCGTTTTGAATTGGGCCGATTGAAAGCTCATGGTTTTTCCGATGCGCGGCTGGCCGAACTGATCGGGGAAAAAGAAGGCTTTGTCACGGCCCTGCGCGAAAAGCTGGATCTGCATCCGGTATTTAAGCGGGTCGATACCTGCGCCGCAGAATTTGAAGCCAAAACCCCCTATATGTATTCCACTTATGAGCGGGATGCGGGCGGTTATGCTGAATGTGAATCAAATCCGACCGATGCTAAGAAAATCATCATTTTAGGTGGTGGCCCCAACCGAATCGGGCAGGGGATTGAATTTGATTATTGCTGTTGTCATGCGGCATTCGCACTCAGCGAGCAGGGTTATGAGACGATTATGGTCAATTGTAATCCGGAAACTGTCTCCACCGATTATGATACTTCAGACCGGCTATATTTTGAGCCGCTGACCGCAGAGGACACCATTGAACTGATCCGGCGTGAACAGAAAAACGGTACGGTGGTCGGCGTGATTGTGCAGTTTGGCGGACAGACGCCGCTCAAACTTTCCCATGCGCTTCAGGACGCCAATATCCCTATTTTGGGTACGTCACCGGATGCCATTGATCTGGCGGAGGACCGGGAAAGATTTCAAAAACTGGTCAATAAACTTGGTCTGTTGCAGCCGGAAAATGGTCTTGCCACTAACACAGAGGAAGCGGTTAAGGTTGCCGAGGAAATTGGCTATCCGATTCTGATCCGGCCTAGTTATGTACTGGGCGGGCGGGCCATGGAAATTGTCTATGACACCGTGTCGCTGGAACGCTATATGGATGCGGCTGTTTCAGTATCATGGGATAGTCCGGTGCTCATCGACCGCTATCTTGGCGGCGCGACAGAGGTGGATGTGGATGCACTTAGTGATGGTGAAGCCGTTCATGTGGCCGCCATCATGCAGCATATTGAGGAAGCCGGAATTCACTCCGGCGACAGTGCGTGTTCCCTGCCGCCTTTCTCCCTGAAAGAAAGCGTCATTGCGGATATTAACAAACAGACGGAACAACTGGCACTTGCCTTGAATATCAAGGGCTTAATGAATGTGCAATTCGCGGTTAAGGATGATCTTGTCTATCTGATTGAGGTTAACCCGCGTGCCAGCCGAACCGTGCCATTTGTTGCTAAAGCCATTGGCGCACCTATTGCAAAATGGGCGTCCCGCCTGATGGCCGGAGAAAAATTATCTACGTTTAATTTTCCCTCTGCTACGCCCAATCATGTGGCGGTTAAGGAAGCGGTACTGCCGTTTAATCGTTTTCCGGGAGCGGATGTATTGCTCGGCCCTGAAATGCGCTCCACCGGTGAAGTGATCGGGCTTGATGACACTTTTGCCAAGGCATTCCTCAAGTCACAAATCGCCGCCGGAACGCATTTGCCGTTGGAAGGCACGGTATTTATTTCCGTGAAGAATGAAGACAAGCAAAAAATGATTGAGCCGACGCGGGATTTACTAGGCATGGGGTACCGAGTTGTTGCTACGGGGGGGACTGCTAAGCATTTACAGGACGCAGGGCTGGCAGTTACAATGATCCACAAGGTGCTTGAAGGCCGCCCGCATATCGTGGATGCCATCAAGAGCAACGAGATACAACTTATCTTCAATACCACTGAGGGCGCACAGTCGATTGTGGACAGTTATGAGTTGCGCCGGACCGCCCTGACCCATAATATCCCCTATTATACCACCACACGGGGGGCTGTTTCGGCCATGGAAGCAATAAAAGTCTTGAAATCCAGTTCACTTGAAGTTAAACCCCTTCAATCTTATGTTTTTGAGTAGAGTGTCTTTCATAGATTGATGGCGCAATGGCATACTTTAGTCAAAGGACAGAGTATGTGAGATGTTTTATTGCTAAAAGTAGAAAAAATACATTATGGTTGAAAAAGTACCGATGACAGCAGAAGGCCACCAGAGGCTGGAAGCAGAATTGAAAATTTT
>JAGLJX010000379.1 GCA_023142175.1 Emcibacter sp. | reverse complement strand
GTCATATTTCCTCCTGATACGAAGGCGTTAAACGCAAGGAATACTTGTTCGGCGGGGTCGGCTTTTCCATCTTTTCCAAGTTCTATATAGCAAAGGTCATCGTCTAACCATTGGCAGAATTCGCTTGTGAAATATAATTTTCGCGCGGGAAGTTGTTTGACTCCAAGTTCACCATCATAATTCTCTAATGTTCCATAGTGACATAATTGTTCAAGTGTTGCCATATATATCAACACATAATTGTAAATAATAGGTGAAAATGTGAAATGCAAGGTTTATTCGACATTAAACTAGCCTTTTACGACATCTGAGGGAGTATAATTATTTGATAGATGTTTTTGTAATGCTTTCATTTTTCCCCCAAAGTTAAGATAATAGCAATTAGTATCTTGAGGTAAGAAGAAAATCAAGTGCTGTGGCTTATTAAAAAATGAGTTGGATCCGGAGAGTGGATTCGAACCACTATTGATGGAGTCAGAGTCCATAGTTCTACCATTAAACTACTCCGGACCAGGGATGAAAATCCTGTGTGGGCCTTATATAATCATTTTTCTGATGGCGTCCAGAATTTTTTTTGGCTTTTTTGGTTGGTACTGTGCCCACAAGCACTATATAAAAAATAGAGACCCCCTGATCAATGGCGGTATTATAATATAACATAGTAACTGGGCAATAATGGATACCGAGACAAACAACAGCAGGGACAAGAGCCAGAGGAATAAAAAATCCCGTTGGCATGGCTCGGCAAAACGTAAGCCCAAGAATCAAAATAACATATCAAAGAATATCTACAGTGCCATTGATTTGGGCACTAATAACTGCCGTTTGCTGGTGGCTCAGAAAACAGAGAATGGTTTTAAGGTTATTGACAGCTTTTCCCGTGTTGTGAGGCTTGGGCAGGGTTTGAGCAAAAACAGCACACTGTCTGATGAAGCCATTGGACGGACCATTGAGGCACTTGATATATGTGTTGCTAAAATAAAACGCCGTGGGGTAACACATATGCGTAATGTGGCGACACAGGCCTGCCGGGAAGCCACTAATTGTGCCGAGTTCATTGAACGGGTAGAGAAGGAAGTTCGTATCAAACTTCATATCATCGACCCTGCGGAAGAAGCCCGCCTCGCGGTAATGGGGTGCAAGGCTTTGCTTGACAGGAATTTTTCCAATGCCATTGTGTTCGATATTGGTGGCGGCAGTACGGAATTGATATGGGTGAAAATTCGTGGAAATGGCTTGCCGAAAATCATTGACTGGACTTCCATACCATTTGGGGTTGTCAATTTGTCAGAAAAATATGGCACACAGGAAAAAATTTCTGAAGCGTGCTATGCGGAAATGAGACAGGGTATTCTGGACGAGATCGGTTCTTTTGAACAGAAAAACGACATGATGGAATTGGTGAAACAGGGAAAAGTTCAGCTATTGGGTACTTCGGGAACTATTACCACATTGACCGCTATGCATATGAAGCTTGAACGCTATGACCGTTCCCAGGTTGATGGGGCTTCGGTGAAATCATCTCATATTCGGGAATTATGTCAAATTCTATCCGTATTGAATTATGATGAAAGAGTGGCGTTGAAAAGCATTGGTTCGGACCGGGCGGATCTTGTGGTTGCGGGCTGTGCCATATTGGAAAGCATAATGGATGTGTGGCCCATTGATGAAATCAGAGTAGCGGACAGGGGGATTCGGGAAGGTATGCTTCTGGATATGATGGAAAAAAACAATTCATCGCGCAAAAGGAATAATCGACGCCGTAATAAATCGCGCCGAAATAACGCAAAGAAAAAGATTGGCGGTAGTGCAGAATGATCAAGCGGCCTAAACTGACCGGAACCGGCAAAGTAAGAAAGATAGACCCGCGTGGATTGACACGGGGACAGAAAGCGCGGGTAAAGACATCGCGGGGACGAAAAATTTCGTCTGTTCGCTGGTTGCAGAGACAGTTGAATGATCCTTATGTGGATGCTGCCAACAGGGATGGATACCGGGCGCGCTCCGCTTATAAATTATTGGAGCTTGACGAAAAATTCTCCTTCCTGCGTAAGGCCAGATCCATCGTTGATCTGGGTGCGGCCCCGGGCGGCTGGACGCAGGTGGTGTTGAAAAATTGTGGCCGAAAAGCACGGGTAGTGGGGATTGACCTGCTTGAGGTAGCTCCGCTCGACGGGGCGACTTTCCTGGAGATGGATTTTACCACCGACGCAGCGGAAGAAAAATTATTAGATCTTCTGGACGGCCCCGTTGACCTTGTGATGAGCGATATGGCGGCGGCGACTACCGGCCATCAGCAGACCGATCATATCAGAACTTTGGCTTTGGTTGAAGTTGCTTTTGATTTTGCAAAAAAAACCTTGGGCGAGGGCGGTAATTTTGTGACCAAAGTATTCCGGGGTGGCGCGGATCAGGAAATGCTGGCGCAGATGAAGATGTGTTTTAAATCGGTGCGTCATTTCAAACCCCCTGCCAGCCGGGCGGAATCAGCTGAAACCTATTTGGTGGCTCAAGGGTTTAAAAAACAGGATGTTTGAAAAAACATTTTTTTAAGGCTTTTTTTTTTGACCTTTTCGTTAATACCTGTTATCTCCAACCAACTTTCCTGATAATGATGTAAAATATTACAACAGCGGGATATTTTTTTTTGCCCTACCTATGAAGGAGTCGAAATGAATATCCGTGAAGCCCTTACTTTTGATGACGTATTGCTTGTGCCACAGGAATCAAATGTCCTGCCCGGTCAGGTTAGCGTGGCAACAAATGTCACGAAAGAAATTCAGCTTAACATCCCCCTTATTTCCGCCGCAATGGATACGGTGACGGAAACTCCGATGGCTATTGCCATGGCTCAGTTGGGCGGTATGGGTGTTATCCACAAGAATTTTACCATCAAGGAACAGGCCGATGAAGTCCGCAGGGTAAAGAAATTTGAATC
>JAGLJX010000378.1 GCA_023142175.1 Emcibacter sp. | reverse complement strand
CAGAGCGTGCTTCATCTTCAGCGTCGTCTTCAGCAGAGCGTGCTTCATCTTCAGAGTCGTCTTCAGCGGCTTCACGGGCATCATGTTCGGCGTCTGTTTCTGTGCCGCCTCTATGAGTTTCACCTTCGTCTTCTTCATTATCATCGTCCGCAGCTTCACGAGCATCATGCTCAGCGTCCGTTTCTGTGCCGTTCCTGTGAGTTTCGTCTTCCGCTTCATCTTCGGATACTGTTTCAGGATCGTAAGCGCTCATTACAAAATCTTCACTCTGATATGTATCGCTATTAGCAAAGACAGCCGCACCAGGATAGGTAAGCGCAATTGCAGTGCTGAGTAATAATGTTTTAAAATTTATTTTTTTCATCGTTATACCTTTCAATTGTCGTCATTTCCCAATGTCTTTTGCCGTTATCGCGTCATTGGGCGGTTAGTTGTTTTGAATACCAGTCGCCGATAACAAAGTTTCGGGAAAGGCAAATGCAGATTTAACATATGTGGGAAATTTTCCCACGTCAACTAAAACCAAGGCGATCCGCCGCTTATTAACCATAATTACAGGAGACATTATGGATTAAGGCGCAGAAATCTTCAGAAAAAGAAGGTGAAATATTCTATTTTTTTTGCTTATGGTTAACGCGAAAGAGGAGAATTCAGGAATGAAATAGGCTTAAAGCCTCCGAATCACCTAGATCCGATCCAGCACAATCAAGCTATAATCATGGCTGTCTTTTTCGCCAGCCGTGAATTTTTCCGATGAGGCTTCCAGCCAGTCGTCGCCATTAAGAGCGGGAAAAACTGTGTCCCCTTCCACATCGCCGTGAACCCGCGTCAGATACAAGCGGTCGGCATCGGGCAGGCAAAGCTCATAAATCTGAGCACCACCGATGACCATTACCTCACCTACTTTTTTGACCTTGGCCATATTCATGCCCACGTCCAGTGCCATTTCAAGGCTTAGCGCGGTGATCACCCCCTCGGCAGAAAAATTCTTGTCACGGGTAATGACAATATTAACCCGCCCCGGCAGCGGCTTGCCGATGGACTGAAAGGTTTTGCGACCCATGATGATCGGCTTGCCAATGGTCATTTTCTTAAAATATTTAAGATCAGACGAGATTTTCCACGGCAGGTCGTTATCTTTGCCGATAACACCATTTTCCGCCATAGCCACAATCAGGCTTAGCTTGACCATCACACCGCCACCTTGCCGGCAATATGAGGATGAGATTCGTAATCCACCAATTCAAAATCCTCAAAGGTGAAATCAAAAATGTCTTTGATGTCTGGGTTGATCTTCATAGTCGGCAATGGAAGGGGTGCGCGGCTTAATTGTAAATCCACCTGTTCCATATGATTACTATAGAGATGGGCATCACCAAAGGTATGAATAAACTCTCCGGCTTCAAGTCCGCAGACCTGCGCCAGCATCTGGGTGAGCAGGGCATAGGAGGCAATATTAAACGGTACCCCAAGGAAAATATCCGCACTGCGCTGATATAGCTGACAACTGAGCTTACCATTGGCCACATAAAACTGAAACAGGCAGTGGCACGGCGGCAGGGCCATATGATCCACATCGGCCACATTCCACGCGCTGACTATCAGGCGGCGGCTGTCGGGGTTATTCTTTATCATATCCACTAAGCCTGAAATCTGATCCACCGTTTCGCCATTTGGCGTTGGCCATGACCGCCATTGATGACCGTAAACCGGGCCAAGGTCGCCCGCCGCGTCGGCCCAGGCATCCCAGATTTTAACGCCGTTCTCCTGAAGATAAGCAATATTGGTATCACCGGCGAGAAACCACAGCAATTCATGGATGATCGACTTCAGGTGCAGCTTCTTGGTGGTGACCATGGGGAAGCCGTCGCTAAGGTCAAAGCGCATCTGATAGCCAAAAACACTGACCGTTCCCGTGCCTGTGCGGTCACCCTTTATGGTGCCAGTTTCCTTAACATACCGCATTAAATCCAGATATTGTTTCATAAAGTCCCGTCACAATTATTTTGATGTTTGTCTCACTTTATATAATTTTTTTATATGCGCTATTCAATTTTTAATCTAACTGCCTTATATATAGGGTGTTGGGTAACCAACTACGGCAATAAACTGATGTATGGAATAGACGTTGCGGACCCGGGGGCGGTACCCGGCGCCTCCACCAATCACCTTTAAGAATTGGTGTAAGGGGGCGAAATAGGATCGACGTGCGTAATAAAGATATAACTTTTGCTCAGCATGATTCCGCTGTAAAGGGTCAAATTTTGTAAATGCAAACGATAATAATGAAGCATTTGCTGTAGCAGCCTAACAGCTAGTTACGCGGGGTTCGAAGGGCACCTAGCAACAGAAGCCCTTCACTTAACATTTCCCCCTCTAAAAATACTTTCTTGTTCTAGGTCAAAAATACTTCATCTGCTATAGACTAGATTATCATATGTAATGTTTAGAAAATTTTTGATATATGTACGGTAAAAACACAACAGCTTTTCTGTCTTTGTTCGCGGCCTATTTTGGACGTAGGATAAGCTATTCTATATTATTTATCCTTCTTGCTAATTTTCTTGCTACTTCTGTACATGCAACGACCCTCTCGAATATAGATGATACTTTCCAGACTAGTGAACAAACTGTTGTTATCTGTACACCCCAAGGGTTAAAACGCATTACTCTGGATGCAAACGGCAATCCTATAAGTGATGAAAAAAATAGTCTTGAACACTGCTTATACTGCCTGCCTTTTCAAAAGATTGTCATAAACGATACCTTCACAGGAGACAGCTTTCCTGTTGGTGACCTTTTTAATTACAGTCACTATTATGGATATGACGATTCCATTGTTCCCTGCCCCGCATTAAATTCCTCATGCGCACCGCGCGCCCCCCCACTTACCTAAATTAACAAAATTAATAAAAATTTTAATGCGACCTAACAGGTTCGTATTTCTTTGCATAAGTAACATTTTTTAGGGAAGAGAAATATCCATGCGGAATTCACCCAAAGGACGCCTGCTATTAAGTGCCTCCACAATTATCATTGCCCTCAGCCAAAACACCATGGCCCAAACTGTTATTATTACGCCACAAAAAAAATTAGATGAGATAATCGTCACGGGCACCCTATTACAGAAACCGGCGCTATCCACTTCAGTACCAAAGGATACAGATGGTCAGCCCTCAGCAGATGCTGGCGATTACTTGAGAAATATCCCTGGTGTCACCAGTGGTCGCATGAGCGGTCATGCTTTGGAGCCGACAATTCGTGGACAAAGCAGAAGCCAGTTAAATATCATTAATGATGGTGCCTTTATAGAGGGGGCCGGACCAAACAGAATGGATACTCCCGCGGCATTTGCTGATATTGACACGGCCGATGTAATAATTATTCATCGAGGATATCAGTCCGTCCAATATGGTCCAGGCGGTAATGGTGGAACCATTATTGTTGAACATCATGCGCCAAAATTTAATGACGGTGAAAATATCAAAGGTCGTCTTGACGGCGCCTATGAAAGTAATGGCAATATATGGAGCACAGCGGGAAATATATCTGCCTGCGCAGATAATCTATATATTCGCCTAAACGCACACTTTAAGGATGCCGATAGTTATCAGGACGGCGGGGACAAGGAAGTAAAAACCGCCTTTAAGTCCTATGGTGGTAGTGCTGAAGTCGGCTATAGCGACAGCAATACTCTGGTTAATATAGGGGTCAGCCATGAAGAGGTCCGCGATACATTATTCCCCGGGGCGGGGATGGATTCTCCCGAAGGTTCCGCCACCATATTACGCAGCAAGTTACGCCATAAATTTGATGGTAACGGTATAATACAAGAACTTAAGATGGATGTTTACCGTTCACGAGCTAATCATTTGATGAATAATTTTTCACTGCGCCCCGCCATGATGATGTTCCGTCAAGCAGCATTGGAAAATATAACAACGGGTGGAAAGATAGCGGTTGATCTCAAAGTACATGAAAGTGACATTGTCATTGGTTTCGACGTCAAAAACATCAATCATAATGGATTAAGGCATGGCAACAATATGGATCGCAATAATTTGAATTTGGTTCAGTCTGTCCTGATTCCGGATGCAACTATTCGCAATATTGGCATGTTTGCTGAGGCCTTCCTGCCAATGTCCGAAAGAATTCAAATCAAGGCGGGCGTGCGATTTGATAATGTTAAATCACAAGCTGACAATAGCGATATGAAAAATACCCTCCTGATGCCGGGCATGATGCCTATGTCGCCTGATATGCTGTATAATCTTTATTATGGTGTGACGGCAAGCGAACAAACGGACAATAACCTTGGGGGATTGCTCAGGCTGGAATATGATATCTCTGATGATATGGCTTTTTATCTTGGCGTGAGCCGCAGCAATCGTAGTGCTAATACTATTGAGCGATATATGGCCAGCATTATGGGGAATATGATAATGCCATCCGGCATGGTTATGAATATGAGCTGGGTAGGTAATCCTACGCTGAAACCGGAAAAACACACTCAAATTGATATGGGACTGGGCGTAAGGAAAGAAGACTGGAACATTCTGTTTTCCGCTTACTATAATGATATAGACGATTATATCTTCCGTGATCGCGCTCATGGACAGACCGGAATTTTACTTACGAATAATGCGCTCGTTTATCGTAATATTGAGGCCCGCATATGGGGCCTAGAAGTAGAGGGTAGTGCAAATATTACTGACAATATTAATGTCTTTGGCAATATTTCCTATGTGAATGGTGAAAATCAGGATCTGGATATTCCTCTCTATCAAATTCCACCTTTCAGTTATGACCTAACGGTTACATATGACAAAGACATATGGTCAGTCGGTGGGCGCCTGCGGGGTACATTTGAACAAGCGCGTGTTGATGCCAACCCGATGACCGGCAGTGGCCGCGATGCTGGAACAACGGACGGAAATTC
The DNA here is from genome assembly GCA_023142175.1 of Emcibacter sp. The sequence continues at coordinate 425 of JAGLJX010000378.1, read as the reverse complement.
AATTATAGATATATTTGCTACGATAAAGGTCATGGAAAAAACCAAGATACGGCTTGGCGTTTCTAATCTGTTTGATACCCTTTATGCGAACCACTTAAACCGGGAAAGCTTGAATGATGCCGCTAGCATAAGGGTTAATGAAGCTGGACAGTCTTTCTACTTCCGCATTCAGTCGGAATTCTAATATTGTGGGGGGGGCAGGCTCTAATCTAAAAATTAGTCTAGCCCCCCCTGATGTTACCCGTTATACTTTGGACTTAATAGATTCGATGTATAGTAGCTTAAATAGATAATGGAACAATGACAGAAACCATAATACAATATGACAGCATGGTTCAAATGGCACTTCTCTCAGTCGTAAGAGATGTGTTGCAAAATACTGCTGTAGAGGGTCTGCCAGGTGACCATCATTTTTACATCACCTT
>JAGLJX010000377.1 GCA_023142175.1 Emcibacter sp. | reverse complement strand
ACCGGCAAGCAGAACTAAGCCGATACCAAACATATTATTTGGCTTTACATCATTCATTCTTTGCTTCCGCCTGTGCTATTTTTCTCTCCCTATGGGCCGCATAAACGGCACTGGTCAGAATGATGCCCCCGCCTAAAAATGTTAGGCCATTAAAACTATCCCCAAACAGGGTTATGCCAATGGTCGCGGCAAAGATAATGCGGGTAAAGTCAATGGGCATGACAGCACTAATATCAGCCAGTGACAAGGCCTTGGCCAGACAGACATGGGCCACAGCCGCCAAAACACCCATAAGGACGATATAAATCCATTGTTCTCCCGACGGCCATTGCCAAAAAAAGAGCGCCCCGACCAAGCTGATCGGCATAGCAACGATAAAGGCCATAAGGCTGACGATAGTGGCATTATCATGCCGGGTCAGAAGTTTGACGCAAACAAGTGTTGCCGCAAAGCAGGCCGCAGCTCCTAAAGATGCCAGTATGCCAATGCTAAAGGTCTGAAAACCGGGGCGAACCAAAATCATAACACCAACAAAAGCAATCAAAATTGCAATTATCCGATGTTTACCAATTTTCTCTTTCAGGATAAAAACAGCCAGAACGGTAGCAAATATGGGCGCGATATAACTGAACGCCACCGCATCGGCCAGGGGCAAAAGGCTAACCGCGAAAAAGGCACCGATAACCGACAAAATATTAAATATCCCCCTGAGAATATAGAGCGGATACAGGCCGGCACTAAAGGCGGGGAAAGGCGTTTTGAGCAAGATGGGCAAGATGGCAATCAGGCCAAATAACGTTCTGAAAAAAACCAGCACCAGCGGGTGAATATCGCCGGACAAATGACGGATGCAGGCCCATACCCCCGCGAAGGTAATGGTATAGGCCAACATAAATGCGGCGGCTGTCATTAATGGTGTTCTTTTGGACATTATCGTTATTTCATCTCAAGCCATTCTTTAAGTCGCTGTGGAATTTCGGGGGTTGGAAGTTCTTCCTTTCCCAGCATGACTATAACAAAATTATCCGCTAATACTTCCTCTGGATGAATGATGTAACGCGTATTCCGACCGATAGAGACAAAGAAATCAGCCACATCAGCCGGACTTAGAATCTGAGCTTTGCCGCCCGCATCCGTATCGACTTTACATCGCCCCTCAGCCACCGAGACTTTTAACAAACCGAACCCAAAATGGCCCCCAAAGCCACCGTTCACTTCCAGATCATAAGCTTCTTTCGCGGCATGGAGAAAGGTCATAACAGCCGTCTTTTTCCCGTCAATCTCCACGGGCAGGAAATAGCTTTCTGCGGGCACATCCGGGTTGGTTAAACTCTTAGCCTTGATCTCATCATTTGAGGTAAAATCACAGGACTTAAAGCCGATCAGACTATATAGGCTATCATGCCGGGCTTTCTGGTTTCTCGACAACACATGAAATAGTTCATGATATAATAATTTTTCAGAAAGGGGTTTATCTGATTCCGGCAGAATGATCGCATTAGCCCGTGTGTGGGGCATACCGCCTTCTACTAAATCAGTCACCTTGATTAAAACAACCTTATCAGGCAATAAATGATTTAAGCGATCCAGCCTTTCCCTGTTATCCGCGACTAATTGAGTAATCTGAGCTTTTTCAGCCGCGCTCCATTCAAGGACATTTGCCTTATATTGCGCTTTCAGATCATCGGCTGATTTATCAGCCACCGTTGATAGAGAACGAATAGCAATTTCCGCTGGCGACATACGATTAAAATAATTATCATTGGCGGTCAGAATATCCTGTCCGGTTTTTACATCGGCAAATGTGAATTCTGTTGCTTGTGACAGGCTGATCATTTCATAAACCAGCACCATCAGGAATATTATTATTTTCATGATATTATTTCCTTATTCTCACTAATAAATTTAATGAATTTTTCGCCAAACTCTTGTTTCTTACCCGTACCAACGCCGTAAATATCACCGAACTGTTCAAGGGTTTCCGGCTTATTTATCGCCATATCAATCAGGCTCTTGTCAGAGAAGATAATATAGGCCGGTACAGAGCGTTCCGCCGCTATTTCTTTGCGGTAGCTTTTAAGAGCCTGAAATAAATCTTGGGCATCCCCGGGCAAGTCCAGAATAATTTTTTTGGATTTTTTAGATTTTCTTTTCAGAATAATATCGGGACGGTATCTAAAGTTTTCTTCCCCCTTCAAAAGCTTAAAGCCTATATCGGGAATTTTCAGCGACCCGTGGGTCATATCTGAAACCACAAATCCTCTGGCCATCAACTGTCGGGCAACGGACTTCCATTCATGTAAGCCAAGGTCTTTACCAACACCGAATGTGGGCAGGTCATCATGACCCAGTTGTTCTATTTTGTCCGTCAATTTTCCGGTTAGAATATCAACAATATGACCGACCCCAAAATACTGGCCCGTCCGGTAAATCGCCGAGATGAATTTCTGCCCTATCTCTGTGGCTTCAATTGTTTCTTTTGGGTTATCGCAAAGATCACAGTTGCCACATTTGTCAAATTTTGGTTCATCATCAAAATAATGCAGCAGAGAAAACCGCCTGCATTCGGGTGCTTCTGCATAGGCCAACAGCGCGTTCAAACGATGATGCCCGCGCCGTTTATGATCTTCATCCGCCAACTCATTATCAATGAACATACGGCGCATACGAATATCATCCATACCATAGAGCATATGAGCAACGGCGGGCAGACCATCGCGCCCCGCCCGGCCAATTTCCTGATAATAGGCTTCTGGTGAGGCGGGAAGGTCGGTGTGAAAAACAAACCGGATATCGGGTTTGTCAATACCCATGCCAAAGGCAATGGTCGCCACCATAATCAGGTCTGGCTCGGCCATGAAACGGTTTAGATTTTCTTCCCGTCTGTCCCCCGCCATACCCGCATGATAGGGCAACGCGTTATAACCTTCCGCCACCAGCGCATTTGCCGCCTCTTCGGTTTTCTTGCGTGACAGGCAATAGACAATGCCATTTTCATTCAGACGGTTTTTCAGAAACCGAAGTAACTGTTGCTTCCAGCCATTTTTAATTTCCACATTCAGGCTGATGTTGGGGCGGTCAAAACCGGTGAGATATGTCTTTACATTATTGGAGAATATTTTCTGGCAAATCTGCTCTCTTGTGGCCTTATCTGCCGTGGCAGTCAGGGCGATGATCGGAATTTCTGGAAACATTTTATGGAGCGCAGAGAGGCCTTCATATTCAGGACGGAATGCCGCACCCCACTGGGAAATGCAATGGGCTT
>JAGLJX010000376.1 GCA_023142175.1 Emcibacter sp. | reverse complement strand
TTGCAACACTACCTGCCCGATGGCTAAAATCCGTAATAAAGGAAGCTTGTCCAACCGCACCTGATACGATGATCTGCCCATTAGCCCAATCGGCCCATGCCACCGCAGCCGAATTTTCCGGCTGTGCAATGGTGGCATCCGTATCCGTATCATCCCGGTTTCCTGCGGCGATTACAATGATCATGCCGGCATCCACGGCCCGCCTGAAAGCATCTTCTAACAGGGGGGAATTAAACCCGTCACCACCCAGACTGATATTGACAATTCTCACACCCCGAACCCGTGCATAATCCAGTGCGGAAGCTATGGCCTGATCAGAGAAGGCGCAGCCGTCCACTCCTTCGCAACTGCCAACACTCGCTGCGTTAATTGCCATTATTTCCGCCTCGAAAGCGACACCGTGGGTATTTGAATTTGTCGTATTATTCGGGTCACGAATGGCCGCAATGACGCCTGCAACGCCCGTACCATGGCCGTCTATATTATTGAGATCGGCTTTATTTCCAGTGACAATATTTGTGCTGTCCACATGAATATTGGCTTCAATTTGCGAATGATCCACATCAATACCGCTATCTATGACAGCAACGGTGACCCCTAACCCCGTTGCATCATTTTCATAAGCTACGATAGCATTTATCTGAGTCAGGCCGTAATTATTACGGTATTCCTGAGTATCAAAATTTATCGGCGTCGAAACAGGCGGCGGCGGCGCGTCTACAATTATAATTGATGATGGGCTTACGCCTGTACCTGGTGCACAAGAGACCAGATATATACAACTTGTTAGTATAAAAGATAACCTTACGAAAATCCTGATCATATTTCTTATCCTCTTCTGACCCTGTGCTTATTCTATTCCTGCAAGGTAGCATTCTATACGCCACTTCCTTGCCAAAGAGTAAATATAGCGTAAAATCCACGAGACTTCAGTCTTGTTCAAAAGGCAGAATTTCACTAATATTTCGTCGGTAAATAAAATCGAACAGGATTTTCCAGACCTCTTCATCAATCTTCTTGCGCCGGGCAATATGCTGCACCGTGCCGTCCTTGTGCTTTGTCCAGGTTAATTTATAGATATGCCCCATAATAGGCTCCGGTGACTTCAGGGTGAGCATACCATCCTTAAACCCACCTTTAATGATCTGGGAACCGGCCTGATTATCCACCCAGAACTGCACCCATTGTTCACCGTTAAAGGCGGTCAGGCTTTTTCCATTCATGCGAAACGGCACAGATGGCGAAGAAAAATGATCATCCAGTGACACCCAGCTCTGCTGTATAGCGCAGCCCTTGAGAATCCGTCCGACCCGGTCAAAACCTGCTAGTTCACCACTTTCCCGGTGATAGACTTTCCAGTCACCAACCCAAAAATCCAGCACCCTGAACATGGGATGGGCACAGGGAACCAAAGGCCGGTTTTTCTCCCGCGCATCAGCGGTCACCGTCAGCCCTGTCATGATAAAAATAAACAGTAAAATATTTTTCAATTGTTTTTCCTTCAAATTAGGCACAGTTTAAGGCCTGATTAAATTTAACTCAATAGAAGAAAATGAAGAAACCAGACCTCCTTTGGCAAAATGACCAGACTCCCGCTTCCAGACACTTAGGTGATATATATTCCTCGCCCGATGATGGAATTCTGGAAAGTCACCATGTTTTTCTAAAGGATGGACGTTCCGGCCCCGCCGGCCCCATAACAAAACCGTGGTATCACCGACCAACCCCTTTGTCCAAAGGACATCACATCGCCATCATTGGCGGCGGCATCGCCGGATTAACCACCGGACTGGCGTTGCAGAATATCGGCTACCGGGTGACGGTCTATGAGCGGGACAGCATCCCTATGAATCAGGCATCGGGCAATCCCGCCGGAATTCTAGATCCTTATATCAGCAAAGGGGATGGCGCGGACGCGGTATTCTACCAAGCCGCCCTCAACCATGCCCTCGATTATTTCCAAGGCCTTGACCCTGAGGTTTTCCTGACACAGGGTTTGACGAAATTTTCCGGAAAAGATCAACTTCACTTCCCTGACTGTGGCGCCATATCACCACCAAAAATAAGGGAAGTTCTCGCCGCTAAACTACATATCGAATGTGGCAGGAACATCACACCTTCTGCGGCATTTGAAAGTGCGGATGCCGTTGTTATATGCGGCGGTCCGGCGAGCCATCATTTCACAGAAACAAATTTTCTACCTCTTGATCCGATCAGGGGCCAGATCACTTTACTGGATGCGGATAATTATACTGATCCACCGGCCCATGTGTTATGCGGCAAGGGGTATCTTATCCCGCCCATTGACAATGTAATGGTCACGGGGGCGAGCTTTGTCCGGGGCGATACCGGCACAGATATTAGACAAGAAGATCATCGGGAAAATCTGAAAAATGCCGAAATGCTCTGGCCCGGCATAAGTCGCCGCACCGTGATCGGGGGCCGTAGTGCAATACGCGCCTATAGCCCCGATCATCTGCCGCTCTGTGGGGCCGTACCCGATTTTGCCCGCTATGAGTCCGAATACAGCCTGTTGAAACATGGGCCAAAGCATAAGCAATTCGAAATAGCTCCCTATCATGAAAACCTTTATATGATTGCCGGACTGGGAAGCCGTGGGTTCATGTCAGCCCCCCTGCTTAGCCAAATAATGGCGGCGCTGATATCTGGGGAGCCGTTGCCCGTTCCCGAAGCGATCTATGAAAGCCTGCATCCGGCCAGATTCCAGATCAGGAAGCTGATAAAAGGCAAATAAAAAAGGGCGACCCGAAAGCCGCCCTAATTCTCAAATATACCTTGGCAGAATTACCAGATTTTAACCCGCTCTTCTGGAGCAAGATAAAGCTTGTCGCCTTCCTTAACACCAAAGGCTTCGTAAAATTCTGGAATATTACGCACCACACCATTAACCCTGAAACGGGCCGGAGAATGGGGGTCAGTGGCAATCTGCTGACGGGCTGCCGCTTCACGTTTTTTCCCCATGAAAGCCTGCGCCCAGCCGATGAAGATACGCTGCTCCGCCGTCAGACCGTTAATCACAGGGGCGGGCTTGCCGTCCAATGACAAACGATAGGCCTTGATGGCGATACTCAAGCCGCCAAGGTCACCGATATTCTCACCCAATGTATATTCTCCATTAACATTGAGATCATCAAAGACCTTAAAGCCATTATATTGCGCCACAAGGGAACTAGTGCGTTTTTTGAACTCTTCCTTATCCTGTGCAGTCCACCAGTCCTTCAATGCACCATCACCGTCATAGGTGCTGCCCTGATCATCAAAACCATGGCCGATCTCATGACCGATCACGCCACCTATGGCACCATAATTCACCGCATCATCCGTGGAAATTCCAAAGAAAGGCGGTTGCAGAATAGCGGCTGGGAAAACGATCTCATTCATGGACGGATTATAATAGGCATTAACCGTCTGTGGGTTCATATGCCATTCATGGCGTTGAATAGGCCCGCCAAGTTTTGCCACTTCGCGGTCATGGACGACCTGATTGGAGCGAATGATGTTACCAAAAATATCATCACCCTTGATCTCCAGTGCGGAATAATCTTTCCAGATATCAGGGTAGCCGATTTTCGGGGTAAACTTACCCAGTTTTTCGAGTGCCTTAACCTTGGTATCTTCACCCATCCAGTCAAGTTTCTTAATGCTGGCTTCATAGGCCTTGGACAGATTA
>JAGLJX010000375.1 GCA_023142175.1 Emcibacter sp. | reverse complement strand
TGATCAAGCCTTTCAAGAGCCAGTTAAGGAGAATCACTTTATCGACCCCCGATCAGGCTTTTTTCCACCCTTGATATGATCCTTGCTGTTGTTTAGCCGCTTGAGACACCAGCTAAAATCGCGAATCAGTTGATCAAAGGACATATCCAGCGAAGCTGTTCGGGCGATCAGGACATAATCATGGCCCTGCTCACCCTTGTTCCACAAGACATGGCGCACCACTTCCCGAAGACGCCGCTTGGCCCGGTTGCGCATCGCCGCATTGCCCACCTTCTTGCTGGCGGTATAGCCGACCCGGATACCGGGCTGGTCCTGCTCAGCCTGCTTTGCCACCTGAACAATCATGCTGTTTGAGACCCATTTTCTTTTTGCTCCGGCAATACGCAGAAAATCCTGCCTCTTGGCGAGAACAGGGATTTTCTGTTTTTTATGTTCAGGCGGTTGGACCATGGTTTCTTCTCAAACAACAAAACCGGCCTCTGATATCTCAGGGCCGGTTCTTGATTAGTGTCTTAACCCTGAAATCAGGACTTAAGCAGATAGACGTTTCCGTCCCTTCGCACGACGTGCAGATAAGATCCGACGACCACCTACTGTGGCAGACCGTGACCGGAAACCATGCCGACGTTTACGAACCAGAACACTTGGTTGAAATGTACGTTTCACTGGAATACTCCATTTGCCGCTATTTAATTCTTAACAATACGGCTTAAATAAGTTACCGCCAAATTCTCAAAATCTGACGCTCAATTTCAAAATGGGTATATATAACCAATTCTTGGACGAGTCAATCGCCAACGCCATCATATTCCGGTTTTTTTATCCCTTAAAATTTATTTTTCCCTTTTCCCCGTAAAATAGCTACACTTGACCCTGAAAAATAATGAATAATCGGGATGCCCCACAGTCATGGTTGGGAAAATGAATTATCTGTCCATCAGGTCTCATCTATCAATGAAACTTTTGCTGCTGACTATGGCATTTGTCCTGTTGGCAGAGGTATTTATCTATATTCCCTCGATAATAAACTTCCGAAAAACATGGCTAGAAGAGCGGCTCGCTGCGGCGAATATCGCAATTTTAGCCATCGAAGCCGCTCCCGACCATATGATTGATGACAGTCTGTCACGAAAACTATTGGGTAATGCCGGGGTCGTTGCCATCAGCATGAAACAGAAGGATAAAAGACAGCTCATTCTTAATACGGACCAGCCCCTGAATATTGCCGCCCGTTACGATATCCGCAATGATTCCTACTGGGTTCAAATCCGCGACACCATGAAAAGCCTGTTCCACAGCCACCCTCATAAAAGCCTGATACAGGTCACCGGACATATTAATTTCATTCAGGATGATGATGACGCCTTCATCGAGATTATCTTCCATGAAGATTTGCTCTGTGAGGATATGACAACATTTTCCATCAATGTCATGCTGCTGTCCATTATCATCTCCCTGATTACCGCCGGACTGGTTTATTTCAGCCTGTCTTATCTTCTGATCCGGCCCGTCAAGCGGATGACAAAAAGCGTGATTGCCTTTCGGGCCGCACCGGAAAAGGCCACGGCCGATCTATCTGCCGCAGGACGCGCAGATGAGATTGGCATTATTATGCGTGAGCTGGGCACCATGCAGAATGAAATCCGCAAAGCGCTGATCCAGAAAAAGCATCTGGCGCAACTCGGAGAAAGTGTCAGCAAAATCAACCATGATTTACGCAATATCCTCTCCAGCGCCCAGATGGTTACTGATCATCTGAGTACGTTGGATAATCCTATTGTCCAAAAACTCGCCCCGCGCTTTGTCACCGCCATTGACCGCGCTATCAGGCTCTGCGAAGACACCCTGAAATATGGCAAGGCTGGCGTAGAAAAACCGGATCTCTCCTCCGTTGATCTATACCATATGGTGGATGAGGTTATCATTTCACTTGGCATATCTGACCTTGAAAATATTGGTTTCAACAATGAAGTTCCAAAAAATTTCACCATCGAGGCCGATGCAGATCAAATTTTCAGGGTATTCCTGAACCTGTGCCGTAATGCTTTACAGGCCATTAAGCAACACGGCCAGATCACCATCACAGCCATGCGGAGTCAGGAAAAAAATATCATTGATATCATTGATAATGGCCCCGGAATTCCCAAACGAATCATAGACAGCTTATTTCAGCCCTT
>JAGLJX010000374.1 GCA_023142175.1 Emcibacter sp. | reverse complement strand
ATGGCCGCAAATCAGATTAACCCCAATAAAACACCCATTGCGAGCAATTGGTATTTTATGTATAAATACATAAAATATGTTTTTTCTTGTTTTGTTAAAGCTGCGTTAATAAATTTCTATAATATATACCACTATGGAAGCTATTGAAATTTAAGGGAAATTAGTTAAATGGCTAAATCAGAAGATAATATGATAACGGCTACCGAATTGGTCCGAAATTTATCAACCACTATTGATAAAGTACGCATGACCGGGAAAAAACTTTATATCACCAAGGGCTCACAAACTATTGCCGCGCTAGTGCCGCCGCCAAAAACGGGGTTCCCTGTCTCACAATTGACCGGGCTGTTAAAGGCGTTACCAAAATTAAACAACGATGCACCTGCCATGAAAGAAGATCTTAAAAATATACGCCAGCATGCTAATTTACCGGATAGCTTATGGGATTAGTCATAGATACAAATATCTTTATTGGCGCGGAAAATGGCCGGTTGGATTTGGAGAGCCTTGACGCACTTTCCAATTACAGCGAAGCATATATTGCCGCAGTCACCGTATCCGAGCTACTCACAGGGGTTCATCTGGCTAAAAAGCCTGACATCAGAATTCAACGCTCCGCCTTCGTAGAGGGCGTGATAGCCAAAATTCCTATTTTAGAGTTCAATGAAGAAGTCGCCAGATGTTATAGCGAACTTTATGTACATTCGCTGAAAGCTAAAGAAGGCATAAATACCCATGACCTTCAAATTGCCGCTACTTGTATTGTCCATGGTTTTTCATTACTAACCAGTGGCGGTGTTCTGGACCTGTCACATAAGTTTTCCTGAGACACAACATTTGTTGTGTCCTGAAGAATATTCAATAAACATTAAGGCAAGTTAATTTATGATTCCCAATTATCCGTTTAAACACGACATAATCTACGCCCCTTCCCTCTTGGACAATAATCCTGCGCAAGAAAATGCAAATCAGCTGATTGAGAAAGCTCAGAAGAAGATTCAGGATATCAAGAAAAATTTACATACCGGCGGTCTTCCCTTATACGAAGTTCCCGCAAAGAAGGATGATCTGTCGATAATAGAAAATACCGCCACCTATATCAGAGATAATTTTGACCATGTAGTTGTTCTTGGAACCGGGGGGTCCAGCCTTGGGGCAAGGGCGCTGCTTTCCTTAAAGAAGGGCTCAGACAAAGCACCCAAGCTGCATATTTTGCCAAATCTGGCCGCAGGGGATTACGAAGACTTTATTGAAAGCCTGCCCTGTAAGAATACCATAACTATCGTCATATCAAAATCTGGTAACACGACCGATACCTTAACCCAATGCCTTATCATGATGAAACATGTTGCCGATCAAGTGGGCAAGGACGCTCTTTCCAAATATTTCCTCTTTGTCACAGAACCGGGTAACAGCCTGGTAAGACGGCTGGCAAATACTTATGATATTGATATATTAGATCATATTCAGGGTCTGGGCGGTCGGTTCTCCGTTTTATCTAACGTGGGTTTATTACCTGCTGCCATAAGTGGTCTTGATATTCGTGCCATTCGGGACGGCGCTCAGACGGTCATGGATCATACCCTGAACAATCCGGATGCGCGGGACATTCCCGCTGTCATGGGTGCCGCTTTTATCCTTACGGCGGATGCTAAACAAGGCCGGTCCATAAGTGTCATGATGCCCTATATCAACCGATTACAGAATTTTACAGACTGGTATGTGCAATTATGGGCTGAAAGTCTGGGAAAACAAGGCAATGGGACAACGCCACTGGCAGCATTAGGCCCCCGTGATCAGCATAGCCAACTGCAAATGTTTCTGGATGGCAAAGCAGACAAGTCCATGACCTTCATCACCGCGCAGAAGAATACCCCAGGCGCGAAAATAGATACTTCATTGTTTGATGCCCCTGAAATAGCCCATCTCCATGATAAAGACATGGCCGATGTGGTCGACGCTTTTTATCAGGGAACACTGCAAAGCGTTCTGGATACAAAAATACCCTGCCGAAACATTGAGCTGGAAGATCTGAATGAGCATGCTATGGGGGCTTTAATGATGCACTTCATGCTCGAAACCATTTTTGCGGCTTCTATGTTAGAAATAAATGCCTTTGATCAGCCAAGAGTAGA
>JAGLJX010000373.1 GCA_023142175.1 Emcibacter sp. | reverse complement strand
CAAAGCGGCACCATTCCTGCCCAACACAGGTTTTGACCGTGCGCAGGGATTTGCCATAAGCATGGCCGGACACCATGCCCGCCGCATTCAGATCGGCCCAGACACCGGGCAGGTCTTCTTTCTGAATACCCAGAAGGTCAATACGCTGTCCGCCCGTGACTTTTACAGTGGGAATTTCGAATTTATCAGCTACATCGGCGATTGCGCGCAATTCGTTGGGGGTTGTCAGGCCGCCCCACATACGCGGCACTACGCTGTATGTGCCATCCTTCTGAATATTGGCATGAACCCGTTCATTGATATAGCGGGACTGATAATCATCCTTATATTCACCGGGCCATGCGGCAATCAGATAATAATTCAGGGCCGGACGGCATTTAGAACAACCGTTAGGCGTCTTCCATTGCAAGGCCTGCATGATTGCCTGAATTCCTTTTAGGTTATTCAGCTGGATCAGATGTTGTACGTCATCATGTGTATGATCTGTGCAGCCACACATGGGTGTTGCTGTCGGGGCTGCGTAACCTTCACCGATGGTGAGCGCCATGACCTGCTCCACCAGATTAGTACATGACCCACAGCTGGCTGATGCCTTGGTATGGGATCGAACCTCGTCAAGGCTCGTCAGACCCTTGTCTGTAATGGTGGACATGATCGTGCCTTTGCATACGCCGTTACAGCCGCAAATCTCTGCCTCAAGAGGCAATGCTGTAACGGCCGCCAAGGGGTCCACGGCGGTTTCTCCCATGGACAGCGACTGTCCGAATATCAGATGATCACGGATGTCATCAATTTTATCTTTATCTTTCAAAAGCTGGAAATACCACGGGCCGTCTTCCACGTCGCCATACAACACAGTGCCGATGATGCGATCATCCTTGATCACCAGCCGTTTATAGACGCCGCGACGGGCATCGCGGAGCACGATATCTTCGGTGCCTTCACCGCCGCTGAAATCACCTGCAGAGAAAAGCTCGACCCCGGTTACCTTCAATTTTGTACTGGTGACAGAACCTTTGTAGCGGCTGTTATAACCCGCCATAAATCCAGCCAGAGCGCGGCCCATTTCATAGAGAGGTGATACCAGACCGTAAACCTCGCCACGATGCTCCGCACATTCACCAACGGCGAAAATATCAGGATCAGAAGTTTGTAGGTGATCATTGACCACCACACCCCGATTGCACTCGAGATCCGCGTCAACGGCAAGGGCCGTGCTAGGGCGAATACCAACCGCCATGACCACAAGGTCGGCGGGGATTTCACTGCCATCCGCCAATTTCACCGCCTTCACGCGCTTCTTACCTATCAACTCTTTGGTGTTTGCTTCGGTAAGGATGGCGATGTCCCGACTTTCCAGATCTGATTTCAGCAGATAACCCGCCGCTTCGTCAAGCTGGCGTTCCATGAGCGTATCGGCCAGATGAATGACGGTAACATTCATGCCATTGCGTTTAAGCCCGTAAGCGGCTTCCAGTCCCAAAAGACCACCGCCGATGACCACAGCATTTTTATAGGTCTTTGAGGCGGCAATCATTTCATTGACATCTTTTATGTCACGGAAGGTGACAACACCCTTCAGATCTTTACCCGGTACCGGAATGATGAAGGGGTCGGAACCCGTGGCAATCCACAGGCTGTCATAAGGAGTTATCCGGTCATTATCACTAATGATGGTTTTGTTGGGGCGGTCGATAGTGACGATTTTTTCACCCGTGAATAGGGTGATGCCATTATCATTATACCAAGCTTGATCATTGATGATGATGTCATTAAATTTTTGCTCTCCGGCCAGAACAGGTGATAACATTATCCGGTTATAATTTACGTGGGGTTCGGCACCAAATACGGTGATGTCATATTCGTTAGGCGCAATATTGAGAAGCTCTTCCAAAGCTCTCATACCAGCCATACCGTTACCTATTATGACAAGTTTCTTTTTCATAACACTCTCTTTTACTGTTGGGCTACTCCTGAATTACTAGCAAGCTTTATGCCAGAACCGCCAAGCCCTTATTTTTCAACAGAAACAATATTTTTCAGTGCGCCACTTGTCAGTTATTTCTTAATAATTGTGCAGTCGCTAACGAAAAAGATTAATAAATAGGCACGAACAAGCATTGATTAAAAATTAGGCTATCAACAAAATAGGCCTAAAAAAATGGCGGATTGTAAGGGGTTTATTAAGCACGCGTAGAGTGTATTTTTGCGAAAGCCACCCAGTGAATATAGGAAAAACCGCGTGCAGGCGAATTTTTATTGCGCCGCAGCATTAATGGCACGTTACTTGCTCTGATACAGCATACAAGAAGAATGAACCGAAAATAACGGGTTCATTTGAATGAGTATTTATAAGGAATGAGTATGTCTATATCGTCTTCCCAGAAAATAAATCTATTTTCTTTTAAGGGGAAAACAAAAACCCTGCATCTTTCATGGGTGGCCTTTTTTATCAGTTTTATTGTCTGGTTTAATCATGCGCCGCTCATGGCAATGATCCGCGAAGACCTTGGGCTGGATAAACAGCAAATAACCGCCATTCTGATTTTGAATGTGGCGCTGACCATTCCGGCGCGGGTGATTATCGGTATGTTTGTGGATAAATTCGGGCCGCGGGTGGTCTTTGCATCCCTGTTGTTTATATCCAGCTTTCTGTGTTTCTTTTTTGCCACCGCCCAAACATTTGAAACCATGGCCTTGGCCCGTTTCCTGATGGGGTTTGCCGGGGCCGGATTCGTGATCGGTATTCGCCTGATCAGTGAATGGTATCCGGTTAAGACGGTGGGCCTTGCGGAGGGTATCTATGGCGGCTGGGGCAATTTTGGCTCTGCGGCGGCGGCTTTGTCATTGCCCACGGTGGCTTTGATGTTTGGCGGGCCGGATGGGTGGCGATATGCCGTGGCCTCCACGGGTTTAATCGCTTTGGTATATTCGTTTATCTTTTATTTCAATGTCCGGAACACACCCAAGGGCGCGACATATTTTAAGCCAAAAAAAGCCGGAGCCATGGAAATCAGCACACCACAGGACATGGTGCTTTACATCATTATGAAGGCGCCGCTGTTTTTGACCCTAGCACTCCTGACGTGGAAGCTTGGGCCACAAAATCTTGAAATCATCGGGCCAGTAGCGGAATTGTCCCTATATGGCTTTCTCTTTGTCACATTCCTTTATCAGGTGCATCATATTTTCAAGGTCAATGAAGCGGCCCTCAAAGAGGGGGTTGATGAACTGCACC
>JAGLJX010000372.1 GCA_023142175.1 Emcibacter sp. | reverse complement strand
TGCCTTTATGAATCTGGTGGCACGTCCCAGCGGCGGGTATTTCAGTGATAAATTTGGCCGCAAGCTATCCCTGATGATTTTGCTGATCGGCCTGACAGTGGGCTATATGGTCATGTCACAAATCACGTCGGGCTGGCCTTTGCCGTTGGCGGTTATGGCCTGTATGTGCTGTTCGTTCTTTGTACAGGCCGGTGAGGGGGCCGTATTTGCCACGGTTCCCCTGATCAAGCGGCGCATGACGGGACAGATTGCTGGTATGGTGGGGGCTTATGGTAATATCGGCGGGGTTTGCTTCCTGATGGTTTTTTCCTTTGTATCGCCGTCAATATTTTTTATGGTGATCGGAGGTAGTGCAGTTTTTATATTTCTGGTGGTGGCCTTCTTTATGGATGAACCGGATGGTGAAATTGCAGAAGTCCTGCCCGATGGCACAATTGAGATGATAAAGGTTAGCTAAATGTCGGCAATAACCATTGGCGCCTTTTCCGATAAGGGCGCCAAGCCAGAGAATGAAGATTCCTACGGTGTCATGTTCCCTGAAAAGGATCAGGAACTGACCAAGGGGATTGCCATTGCCATTGCCGATGGCATGAGCGGCTGTCAGGCGGCTAAGGCTGCCAGTGAAACCTGTGTCAAATGCCTGTTGCTGGACTATTTTTCAACGCCCGATAGCTGGAGCGTTAAGAAATCCGCCAGTAAAATATTATTGGCCACTAACAGCTGGATGTTTGGGCAGGGGCAAAAACTTTACCAATCCGATTTGGGTATGGTCAGTACGCTGAGCGCCATGGTACTTAAATCCGGCACGGCCTATATTTTCCACATTGGCGACAGCCGCATCAGTCTGCTGCGGGGGGGTAATATCCAGCATCTGACACAGGATCACAGATACGGCAAGAGCCATTACCTGACCCGTGCCATGGGAACGGGGAAGAATCTTCAGATTGATTATCGTGTGGTTGATGTGCAACGGGGTGATGTTTTTATCCTGACCACAGACGGAGTTCATGAATTTGTGAAAACGTCAGAAATAAAGAATTTAATCGCACAGAATGACGATGATCTGGATGCTGCCGCCCGTACGATCTGTGACAGGGCATTGGCGGGGGGCAGTGATGACAACCTCACCTGTCAGATCATCAGGGTTGATGATATATCCGACTTTCGGGAGAAACAGCATTTTACAGCGCGAAACCGTCTGCCCTTCCCGCCGCCGCTGGATATGGGCATGGTGCTTGAGGGCTATAGGGTGATAAGGGATTTGCATGCCAATGCCCGAAGTCAGGTCTATTTGGCTCAGGATATAAATACCGATGAATTGGTGGCCCTTAAAACACCCTCGGCGAATTTTGACGATGATGAGCATTATATTGAACAATTTCATCGGGAAGAATGGATCGGTACTCAGATAAAATCGCCGCATATATTGAAAATAATACCAACGCGGGAGCCGCGTAAGTTTCTCTATTATGCCACGGAATATCTTGAGGGTCAGACATTGCGGGAATGGATCAATGATCACCCTGAACCCGATTTGGCCAAGGTCCGGGATATTCTGCGTCAGCTTATTCAGGGGCTGCGGGCCATGCATCGCCTTGATATGGTGCATCAGGATC
>JAGLJX010000371.1 GCA_023142175.1 Emcibacter sp. | reverse complement strand
ATTATGGTTCCCATTTATGTGGTTATTGCCGCCGTATTTGTTAAGGTTCTGGACTTTGGTGTAGAAGGGATCGCCATGGCGCTCTGCTCCATCTATATCTTAATGAATTTGGTAAGAGTGATCACTGTACGCCGCCTTATGGGAATTAATATGATGCAGATGTGTTTGTTAAAAGTTGTATTAGCCGCAGTAGGCTGTAGCCTTTTATTCAAATTACTTTCTGCTGTATTACCTGTTGATATACTTAATGGTATCGGTAGTGCTATAGGGGTTCCGCTATTGATGGTTATTTATATTTTATCCATTTTTAGTTTCTGCATGACAAAGAATGACAAGGCAAAATTTTATGCCAAACTGGGCCGCAAAGGCTGAAAAAATTATCTATCCAGTGCAATAATGAATTTTGAAAATGGTGCTGCTTTAATTCCTTTAAGGGAGCAAAGCTAATGTACTTGAACTGATTGATCAGGGGGAAATGTTATATTTCACTGACCTGCATATCGTTATCAATAGTTATATGGAAAACCCAAAAACAATTAGGGGAGTATCCATCACGAATACTCCCCTAATTTAAAAATATCAAATCTGATTATATAAACTTAAGCTGCCCTAACATTAGATAAGAATAGCTCAATATCCTTTTTCAGAGTATTAGAAATTTTACCAAGTTCATCGGCAACAGAAAGTACCTGATCCCCTGCAGAACCAGTTTCATCTGCCCCTTCAGCAACGCGGGTGATATTACTGGAAACCTCATTGGTACCTTTTGCGACCTGTTGGATATTCTGGGATATCTCATTGGTAGCAGCACTCTGCTCCTCAACCGCAGCCTGAATATTAACAGTGACTTCGTTGGACTTGTTGTTAACATCAACAATAGACTTAACGCTATTCACCGCCTCTTTGGTCAGATTTTGCATTTCCTTAATTTGGTTGGAAATTTCATCTGTGGCGCTACTGGTTTGTCCGGCAAGCTCCTTCACTTCTGAAGCCACGACAGCAAACCCTTTACCAGCTTCCCCTGCGCGGGCAGATTCGATGGTAGCATTAAGCGCCAGAAGGTTTGTCTGCTCGGCTATATCACTGATAATACCTATAACATCATTGATCTTCTCAGCGGCATCCGCAAGGGCTATAATTGATGCTTCACTCTTCTTAGCTTCGGATACTGCCGACAGTGAGATATCACTCGCCTTTGTAACCTGACGGCTAATCTCCTGCACAGAACTGGTGAGTTCTTCTGCAGCAGCGGCAACCATATTTACGTTATTCGCCGTTTCATCGGAAGCAGTAGCAACTACAGAGGACCGCTTTTTGGTATCAGATGATGTTGCCACAAGTTCTTTGGCTGTTGCGCTCATTTCTGTTGAAGATGATGACATAACTTCCATCATTTCAGTCACCTTGCTATCAAAAGATGTGATCAACTCATTAATATTGTTGGCACGACGTTCGCGTTCAGCTACTTCAGCAGCTTTCCGCTCGGCTTCAGCTTTTTCGCGGGCGGCTGATGCTTTTCTTTCTTCTTCTTCTCGGTGCAGTTGAACCTGTTCAGCTTCTCTGCTTTCCTGCTCAAGACGAATTCGCTCAAGTGCGCTCAGCTTAAAGCCTTCAACAGCACCCGCCATTACACCTATTTCGTCTTCTCTGTCCTGGCCTGGGACATCAATCTCATAATCTCCACCTGCTAATGTGCCCATAACGCCTGTTATGGTATTAAGGGGTAGGATTACGGAACGATTTACCCAAATGGCGATAGCAATGCCACCAAGGAATGCCAGGCTCAAAGCTATCCAGGCTATA
>JAGLJX010000370.1 GCA_023142175.1 Emcibacter sp. | reverse complement strand
CAGGGCATCGCCATGATCATTGAAAAGGTTTAATATCTAGCCGACGGAAGATCGTCCATATTGACCACGGTCTTGCCAATGGGGGCGAGGGCGAGACCTGCCAGTTTCAGATGCTGAAAAGCAAAGGGAATACCGATAACGGTTACGGCTAAAACCACAGCCCAGAACAGGTGCCCCAACGCCAGCCAAATACCGCCAAACAGGAACCAGATGATATTTCCGATCACACCCAGAGGGCCTGTGCCAATATCTTCCTGACCGGACAGAACTTCACGGTTAACCGCCTCCCTGCCAAAGGGCAGAAGGCTAAGATGTGCCATATTCATTGCCGCAACAAACCACGGGATACCAACAATGGATACCGCCATAATCAAAGCAACAAATACCCAGCCAAGGGCCATGAAAGCACCACCAAAGATCAACCATAAAATATTCAATATTAAAGACATATCACTATCCAAAAGTTACGCAATTATTCCGACTACCCTCTATATTCATATGGGATATATAACATGAAATACAATTGTCCCTTCATGGATTGATCTCAACCCAATCCGCCTAAAGGTTTTCACTGTCCAATGTCATAAAGCCATTCAGGAAAATCTCTACTGCCAGATCGGCGAATTGTTCCTGATCAATCGGGCCATCTTTACGGAACCAGATATAGGTCCAGTTTATCATGCCGAGGAACGCCATTGTAACCGGCTTTTCATAGTCCTTAGATTTTTTGAGAGAGGGATTCAGTTCCAAAATCAGGCTGACCACAGATTTTACCACCTGATCCTGTAGGTTCATAATTTCAGCCCGCATTTCATCTGGCAGGCAGCCCCTGTCATTGAGCAGGATCACGTGTTTTGAACCGGCATTAACATAAATTTCCATAAAATTACGGGCCAAAGTACGTAATTTTTCTTTTGGCGTGCCTTCGCTTGCCAGTGCCTCTTCCGCCATATTGACCAATTCTGTCACATGGAGCCACATGATGTCATAGAGGATGGCTTCCTTGGACGGGTAATAATGATAAAGCCATGACTTTGACGCATTGCACGCCGTGGCGAGTTCTGAAATAGACGAGCGGGCATAGCCCTTTTCTGCGAATAATTCTGCGGCTTTATTCAGGATATTCCGACGCCGTTCGCCATAATCCTCTGCTTGTTTTCGGGCCATGTTTAAACTGGTTCTTTTTTATGGATTAAATAATACACACATCTTATATATTATTAGCCGAAAGGTCAAAAGATTGACCGAACATCCGGTTAATATAAATATTTTACAGGAATCAGAGAATGACAATAGGCGTTGGTGGATCATCCGCAGAGACTGAATTGAACAAACTTGTAGATATGACAAGCGATATAACCCCTATTGCTCTGGATGAATATGCCGCCCGTGTGGCCCAAGCGCAGAAGCTAATGCAGGAGCAGGATATTGCCGCCATGTATATCCATGCGGGGACCAGCATGAGCTATTTTACCGGAACCGTATGGCGCCCAAGCGAACGCATGGTCGGTGCCATCATTCCGGCACAGGGCGCAATAGAATATATTTCACCAGTATTCGAAGTCGGCACGTTGGAACAATATATGGGCCTTACGGGTAAGGTTCATGGTTGGCAGGAACATGAAAACCCTTACGACCTGTTTCGGGAGATGCTCCTTGCGTTAGGCCTGAAAGAGGGAAAAATTGCACTGGACGAATCCTGTCCCTTTTTCATCAGCAACGGCATCGCCCTTGCCGCGCCGGAATTTGACTATGTTACCGCAAAAATGATCAGTGCCACCTGCCGCCAAATCAAGTCCCCTAATGAAATTGCCATCATGCAACGGGTTAAGGATATGACCTTGGAGGTCCATAAGGCCGCCGCCCGTATCCTGCGCACTGGTATCGCGGTGAGTGAAGTTGAAAGTTTCATCCATGCCGCCCATAAAAAAGTCGGCGCACCAGCCGGGTCGTATTTCGTGATTGTGCTTTTCGGCGAAGATAGCGCCTATCCGCATGGAGTGAAAAGCCCGAAAACACTGGAAGAAAATGACATGGTGCTGATCGACACCGGCTGTCAGTTGCAGGGATATATCTCTGACATCACCCGCACCTATGTTTACGGCGAACCAAATGCCCGTCAACGCCATATCTGGGATATTGAAAAGAAGGCACAGGCGGCGGCATTCAATCAGGCGCAGGTGGGGACAAGATGCGGTGATGTGGACCTCGCGGCGCGGGAATGTCTGGAAAAACATCAGCTTGGCCCGGATTATAAATTACCCGGACTTCCTCACCGGACTGGCCACGGCATCGGCATGGATATTCACGAATGGCCTTATCTGAACTCAGGCGACAATAGCACCCTCGCCCCCGGAATGTGTTTTTCCAATGAGCCAATGATATGCATCCCCGGTGAATTTGGTGTGCGACTTGAAGACCATTTCTACATGACAGAAGACGGCCCCAGATGGTTCACAGTACCCAGCCACAGCATTGATGATCCCTTTGGATATGAAAAATAATGGATTAGTTCTTGTTTTCCAACCCGATTTTGTCTGCGTGATCTTTTAATTTAAGATCATCGCCCACCATTAGCACCAAGCCGTAAAATGGGCGGTTGGCCCAGGCAACCTTAACCGCATATTCATTAAGTTCCTCAACATTCAAAAAGAACTCATGATGTTCCTTGATGTCTATATCCAGCTTCATCAGGACGCCCGCCGTGGATACATTCGCCACCTCACAAGAATATTCTTTATCATCAATAATCGCAACCGCATCCCACAATACATCCAAGCGATCATCAATACGCTTTTGGCCATCATTCGGTTTTTTAAACATTATTCACCCCTATGTTTCTGGTATTTAGCAGATCGTAACTTAAGATTAACATATTGCCAAAAGAAAAATTTCTCTGACCTCATACCTGACTTTTAACGCCTTGCGTCACGATCAGCAACACCTGTGCGATGAGGTCTTCATGATTAACCTTGCCTTCGTCCCGATACCATGCAGAAATACCATTCAACGCATCAAATAATAATATAGCAATTATGGTTGAATTACAGTCGCGGATTGAGCCATCTGTCATCCCACGTCCCAGAATTTCACGCACCCGATGCTCAATAGAGCGGTGCATTTCCAGACTGTCGGCACGGGCCTGCGGGTCTTCGCGCTGCCCCCGGTGGCGGATATGACAACGGATGATGTCATCGGTGACGATTTCCACATAACCTTCAATGAATTTCTGCAACTGGACAAAGCCTGTCTCATCCGTTGCGGTAACTACATCCAGAAGTCCATTGATACGAATACTGGCCACTTCTTCACATTTGATCAGAATATCTTCTTTATTTTTGATATAATAATACAGGGTCGGCTTGGTGACCTTATGCAAGCGGGCAATATCATCAAGGGATGTTTTATAATATCCCTTATCCATGAAAGCCGCCGCCGCATGGCGCAATATGGCATGCAGTTTAAGCTGTCTCTTCTCTTCACGGTTTAGGACAGGCTTGGAAAGTTTCAGTTTTCTAATCATTTTATCCATCTTGCCAATTCTATTTTACAAGCCTATATTGTTACCCATGAGTAACTTAAACTCAACATATTTCTAGGAGAAAATTAAAATGGCCCATAATTTAGCATCTGATCCCATCGTAATTGTTGGTATGTCTAGAACGCCTATGGGGGGATTTCAAGGTAATTTTGCAACTCTCCCTGCGGCTGATCTTGGGGCGGTCGCAGTTAAGGGTGCGCTTGATAATTCTGGCCTGAAACCAGCGGATATAGATGAAGCCTTCATGGGATGTGTCCTACCCGCAGGACAGGGACAGGCTCCGGCGCGTCAGGCCATTCTGGGGGCTGGCCTACCGCAGGATGTGGGGTGCAGTACCGTCAATAAAATGTGTGGTTCCGGCATGCAGGCCACAATGATGGCTCATGATTCTATTTTGGCGGGCTCTAATGATATTATGGTTGCGGGTGGCATGGAAAGCATGACCAATGCGCCTTATCTGCTGCCTAAGATGCGCGGCGGAGCCCGTCTTGGTCACGCGGAAGTCAAAGACAGCATGTTCCATGACGGACTTGAAGATGCCTATGATAAGGGCAAGCTGATGGGTGTATTCGCCGAACAAACCGCACAGCATTACCAGTTCACCCGCGAAGCACAGGATAATTACGCCATTTCATCCCTGAACCGTGCTAATGCCGCCATTGAGAAAGGCTATTTCACAAGTGAGATTTCACCGGTAACCGTAAAATCCCGGAAAGGTGAAACAATTTACGATACGGACGAGCAACCGGGAAAGGCCCGCATTGATAAAATCCCTACCCTGCGTCCGGCCTTTGCCAAGGATGGTACGGTAACGGCTGCTAATTCAAGCTCCATTTCTGATGGTGCGGCGGCCTTGATTCTAATGAAGCAATCGGATGCTGAACAGCGGGGACTTACCCCCATAGCCAAAATTGTCGGCCATAGCACCCATGCCCATGCTCCGGAATGGTTCTCCACCGCGCCCATCGGGGCCATAAACAAGCTTTATGAAAAGATCGGCTGGACCGGTGCCGATGTGGATCTTTATGAAATAAACGAGGCCTTTGCAGTGGTTACAATGGCGGCTATGCGTGATCTTGACCTTGACCATGACAAAGTGAATGTTCATGGCGGGGCCTGTGCCATGAGTCATCCCATCGGCGCATCCGGCGCACGTATATTGGTCACACTGATCTCGGCCCTGAAAACCCATGATAAGAAACGCGGCATAGCGGCGCTTTGTATTGGTGGCGGCGAAGCAACCGCCATGGCTGTGGAGCTTATGTAAGATGATTTTATCAGAAGAACAGGAAATGATCCGGGATATGGCCCGGGATTTCGCCGCTAACGAATTGGCGCCAAACGCAGCAGAATGGGACAAAACAGGCGATCTTCCTATGGAGGTACTGCACCGCATGGGGGCATTGGGCCTGATGGGAATGACTGTTCCCGAACAATGGGGTGGTGCGGAAACCGATTATATATCTTATGCCCTTGCCCTGATGGAAATTGCCGGTGGTGATGGTGGGGTAAGCACCATAATGAGCGTCAATAACGCGCCCGTCTGTGCGGCTGTTCTGAAAGACGGTACGGATGCCCAGAAAGAAAAATTTCTGAAGCCACTGGCACAGGGTAAGATCATCGGTGCTTTCTGCCTGACCGAACCACAGGCCGGATCAGATGCCAGCATGTTGAAAACCCGTGCAAAGAAAACCGATAACGGCTGGGTCATTAATGGCACCAAGCAATTCATCACATCCGGCAAAATTGGTGGTGCGGCGATTATATTTGCGGTCACTGATCCTGATCTTGGTAAAAAAGGCATTTCTGCATTTCTGGTTCCCACTGACCTGCCCGGATATACGGTTGCGGGGGTTGAAGAAAAGCTGGGTCAGAAATCATCGGACACCTGTACCCTGATTCTTGACGATATGGCTGTCACAGATGATATGCTTCTGGGCAAGGAAAATGACGGCTACCGCGTGGCCCTGTCCAACCTTGAAACAGGGCGCATTGGTATTGCGGCCCAAAGTGTCGGCATGGCAAAAGCCGCCCTTGATCATGCGGTTGCCTATGCCAATGAACGAACATCTTTCGGCAAGACCATCATCAACCATCAGGCCGTAGGCTTTCGCCTTGCCGATATGGCGACAAAGCTGGAAGCGGCGCGATTAATGGTGTTGAATGCGGCGTCCCTCAAAGATCGGGAAATTCCCTGCCTCACCGAAGCCTGTATGGCAAAATTACTGGCATCCGAAGTAGCAGAAGAAGTTTGCTCTGCGGCAATTCAGACTTTGGGCGGATATGGCTACCTGCGGGACTTCCCACTAGAGCGCATATATCGGGATGTACGCGTCTGCCAGATTTACGAGGGTACGTCAGACATTCAGCGCATGATCATCAACAGATCCATGATAATGCGTTAATTTTTATTTGGGCCTTTAAATTTTGCCTTATTTGTTCATATAATAAAGTTCATTTGGACAAAATTGTAAGAAAACATTTATGCCGTCAGATATTTCTCTTTCGCCGGACAAGATCAGAACGCAGCTTGGGTCTATTCTGGACAGTGAGACATTTAAAAATAAAAACCGAATTATTCGGTTCCTCCAGTATGTGGTGGAAGAATATCTTGGGGATCGGGCGCATCTGATCAAGGGCTATACACTTGGCTTGGAAGTTTTTGATAAGGACGAGACATTCGATCCGCAGACGGACGCCATTGTTCGCGTGGAAGCCGGACGCCTGCGGCGGCTGCTTGAACATTATTATATGGAAGAAGGCACGGCTGATCAGATCAGCATCTCCTTACCTAAAGGCTCCTATGCCCCAAAAATACTATTGTCAGAACAATCATCCTCACTGATGAAAAAAGACCCTGTATTCTCCGCAGCGGCGGCACCGCCCACGGGGCCGGCCATTGCTGTTCTGCCTTTTGAGAATTTAAGCAGTGAGGCTTCTCAGGAACTTTTCTGCGATGGTATTACAGAAGAAATTATCAATCACCTGTCCCTTAGCCCGTCACTTTACGTCATATCCCGCCGTACTACATCGAGATATAAAGGCAAGGCCGTTGACATTCGACGCCTAAGTGCGGAACTGGAAGCCCATTATATTCTGGAAGGCAGTATCCGGCGCGCGGGAGAACAAATAAGGGTTTCAGCCAGATTGCTAAATGCCACGAATGCGGCGGTGGTCTGGTCAGAGAATTATGACCGTAAGCTAACCCCGGAAAATCTGATTGATGTGCAGGATGAAATTGCTACCCATGTGGCAGCCACTATAGGCGATACATATGGGGCGGTGATGCGCACCAGTGCCGTCGATATGAAACGCAGCACAACCGAATATATGGAAGCCTATGAAAGCATGTTGCTGCTCCATGACTATTTATTTGAGCTTTCACCGGAAGCTCACATACGGGCAAGAGACAGTCTGGATAAGGCCATCAAGATTGATCCGAATTATCCTGATGCATGGGCGGGCCTTGCTTTTCTTGCCCTTGATGAATATCGCTTCAGTTTTAATGTCCGTTCTGATGACCCGCTGGAACAGGCGCGGAAATATGCGGAAAAATCCATCGGTCTAAGCTCTAAATATTCCATCGCATGGTACGCCA
>JAGLJX010000037.1 GCA_023142175.1 Emcibacter sp. | reverse complement strand
CTGTCTGAGAATGCGGAATATCATGCGGCCAAGGACCAGCAGGGTTTTATTGAAGCCCGCATCAAGGACATCGAAGGCAAGGTAAGTCGTTCAGAAGTGATCGACCCCAAGTATCTGTCCGGGGAAAAAGTTATATTTGCCGCGACGGTCAGCATGGCCGATGAAGAAGATAAAATCGTTAAATATCAAATTGTTGGTGTCGATGAAGTTGATGTGCCTGCAGGGAAAATATCCTATATTTCTCCCATTGGACGCGCTCTGATCGGGCGAAAGCTTGGTGACGAAGTAGAAGTTAAAACCCCGCGCGGTGAGACTTACTATGAGATCACTAAAGTGGAATTTGTCTAAAATACTGGCTGTTAATCTTCAACACCACTGACCGGAATACCATGTAGTTTCTTGGCACAACGGATGCTGAGGGATGTTTTTACGCTGTCCACATTGGGGGCAGGGGTTAATTTTGTGGTCAGGAAGCTCTGAAACTGGGCTAGGTCGCGGGCGACGATTTTC
Organism: Emcibacter sp.; assembly: GCA_023142175.1. The sequence continues at coordinate 1,527 of JAGLJX010000037.1, read as the reverse complement.
AGAATAAAATCAATTTCCCCGTTGAGCATATAAGTTTCGCGCACCAGAGGCCATGCCGCCACCAGTTCCTCAAATGCCTTAAGGTCGGTTTCCGCCTGACTATGCAGGCCAACCATGGCAAATACAGTCAAACCATATCCCATGGATTCCGCATCGAGGTCCGCATGATAGCCCTTAATATATCCGGCTTCTTCCAAAGCCCGAACCCGCCGCAAACACGGCGGTGCGGTAATTCCTACATTTTCAGCTAAGTCTACATTGGTAATTCGACCGTATTCTTGGAGATTTTCTAATATCCGGCAGTCTATATCATCCAGTTTTACGCGATGCATTCAGTTTATTCCTTGATACTCTATTTTTAGTATTATTATTTTTCAGCTGCTAAGAAACTATTTTTTAAATCAAATTTTTAGAAACAATAAATCCTAACTGCGACAGAATATATTATAAATCAACCAACTTACACAATTAAATACACTTTAATGTATTTTTAACGTGAAACCGATAATTCCTCTGTGCTAATTCATCGATTTTTAAACTGGCTTTCAACTAAAAAAAAAGCTATATTTTGGGAAGAGAGGTAGTTTTTTATCAGTAGGCAAAAAATATAAAATGGTAGTAGTCTTTGAAAAATAACCTTATTAATGGTTGGGGAATAAATAGAGTGCAGAAAAGAGCCCAGTTTGATGACAGAATTCGTAATCTGATTGCGCTTGCGCAGGATGGTTCCGAACATAGTCGTACTTTGTTGTTTTCTCACATCAGCGATCTTTTTCTCCAGAAAAGACCTATGGCATCTGAAGCGCAGATACGGATGCTGACCGAGATATTAAAAGAACTTCTGGATCAGGTAGAGTTATCCGCCCGTAAGGAAATAGCCGCCGCTCTCTATGAATTGCCTAGCCCGCCAGAAGAACTTATCAACATCATGTGTGAAGATGTGGTGGAGGTATCCGGCCCGTTGCTTGAGAAGGCCATTTTGCCGGATGAAAAACTAATCCATATTATCCGCTATGGGACAGACCCTCATAGAATTCACATTTCTCGCCGTTTCGGCCTGTCACCACTGGTGCGTCGTGAGCTGGAAAATGCATTTCAGGATTTGCAGGGCTCAAAGCAAAAATACAGCCTCAATGAACTGGACAAACATGCCGAAGATGTTATCCCGGACATGGATGAGGAAGTGACAGCAAATATTCTGGAGCTGTTACGGGCGCAGAAGATGCACAAAAACAATTTTGAGCAGATTGTGGATGGCCCAATTGGTGTGCCAAAAAAGGTTCAAGAATCAGCGGGAGATTTGTCTCCGGTGATTCCGACGCATTTTCCAATACGTAAAAAGGAAAAAGAAAAGGTTGCCGGTCTTTCAATTATTAATACGCCATCAGGGGCAAAAGCTCAGCCGGAAACAAAAGCTCAGCCAGAAACAAAAACTCAGCCCGAGACAATAGCGGAAGGTCCGCTCGAACAAGTTATGGAGGAGCATCTTCATTCCCTTGTTAGGTCTTTTAAAGACAAGGAGAATGG
>JAGLJX010000369.1 GCA_023142175.1 Emcibacter sp. | reverse complement strand
CCACACTAACATTAAAGTCAAACTTCATATTCTGATAGCTAAGGCTGCTTATCAGGTGATTATATAAGGCGGCCTGAAACCAGACAGAAATTACCACGGACGCAACGAATAACAATAAATAGCTGAAAAGTATCATGCCGATATCATTTGTTGTTAACGCAGTAATCAGCAAAAACATGATGCCACCAAAAACTATGATAGACGCCAGCCATGTCAATATCCATATCTTGAACAAGGGTTTGGATTTTGCATCACTGGACATAACCCCGCTGCCAAACCGCTTATTATTCATGAGAAAATTCCATAAACGGCAAATAATATAAGGCGCGATCAGACCAAAGGTAATCAAATAAAGCACAATATATTTAAGGGTAAGCCAGCCATAAGTAGAACTGCCCTTTAATTGCGCCCCGCGGATACCGCGCCAATTAGTTCTGGACATACGATACATTTGCGCACGATAGATCGCAACCCCCATAAGGAATATAAGAAATGGATATAGCCCAAGCACAATGAACGGTGCAATGACAGGGTAGGACATCAGCAAAAATGACAGCCCGACCGATAACGGTATGATGAATGCGACAAAGACGATCAAGGCACCGACAAACAGCTCGCCGCCCGTACCGGTATATTCAAACGGTTCCCCGTCAAATTTCGTTTCGCCCCACATATATTTACGAATATTTGTTTTCGCCCAAAAACGATAAATTCCAAGCGTTATAATCGTTAAAAATAAATTCAATAAGACAATCGGAAACAGCTTGCCCGCGGTTCCCGTATATTCAATGGTATGATTTTCTTGTACACTTGATGATGATTTAGAATCAGATATATAATCAGACATTTGCGTCCCCTCTTGAATAACTAAATTTTCCGTAACATTTAAGGAAAATATATACAGATACTTGACACCGTTAATTTTCCTTATAATGTCACGCAAATATATATACGGTAAAAACCGTAACTTAAAACTTATGATTTAACCAGAAAAAATAATGAGCAATCAGATGAACAATACGGCCAATGTCGACCTAACCCTGCCCGATGGCAGTGTCCGAACCTATCCGGGTCCGGTGACCGGGGGCGCCTTAGCCGCTGATATTGGGCCGGGCCTGTTCAAAGCCGCCATTGCAATCGTGGTGAATGGCGAGCAATGGGACCTGAGTCGGCAAATCATGCAAAGTTCAACCGTATCCATCATCACCAACCGGGATGAGGCAGCGCTGGAAATTCTGCGCCATGATGCGGCTCATATTCTGGCCGAGGCGGTAAAAGAACTTTACCCCGATGTGCAGGTCACCATCGGCCCTGCTATCGACAATGGATTTTACTATGATTTTGCCCGTGACATACCCTTTACCACGGATGATCTGATCACCATCGAAGCGCGTATGATTAAAATCATTGAGCGTGACGAGGATATCATCCGCAGTGAAATGGGACGGGATGAAGCGGTTAAATTTTTCCGGGATATGGGCGAAGAATATAAGGCCGAACTGATCGGTGCCATCCCCGAAGGGCAGGACATCACCCTTTATAAGCAGGGCGATTTCATTGACCTGTGCCGTGGGCCACATCTGCCCAGCACCGGAAAGCTTGGCAAGGATTGCTTCAAGCTGATGAAAGTGGCCGGAGCCTATTGGCGCGGCGATAGCAATAATGAAATGCTGCAACGGATTTACGGTACCGCATGGCGCACCAAGAAAGAACTGAAAGCCTATCTCACCCGTTTGGAAGAAGCTGAAAAGCGCGACCACAGGAAGTTGGGCAAACAGATGAAGCTGTTTCATTTTCAGGAAGAGGCCGCCGGTATGCCCTTCTGGCATCCTGCTGGCTGGACCATCTATCAACAGATAGAAGCCTATATGCGTCGCAAGCAAAAACAATATGATTATCAGGAAATCAAGACCCCGCAACTAGTAGACCGCAAGCTTTGGGAAAAGTCGGGCCACTGGGAAAAATTTCGTGAGCATATGTATACGACAAAAGCTGATGAGCGTGACCTTGCCTTTAAACCAATGAATTGCCCCTGCCATGTGCAGGTATTCAATCAGGGTATTATCAGTTACCGTGACCTGCCGCTGCGACTTGCTGAATTTGGGTCTTGTCACCGTTATGAACCATCTGGCGCTCTACACGGCCTGATGAGAGTCCGCAGCTTTGTACAGGATGATGCGCATATATTCTGTTCCAAAGATCAGATAACTTCTGAAACTGAAACCTTCTGTAAAATGTTGCTGGAGATCTATGAAGATTTTGGTTTTTCCGACGTTAAGGTTAAATTTTCTGACCGCCCAGAGGTTCGCGCTGGCGAAGATATTACTTGGGACGAAGCGGAAAACTGTTTGTTGGAAGCTGTAAATAGTACCGGACTTGAATATACATTAAACCCCGGTGAAGGCGCTTTCTACGGACCTAAACTGGAATTCGTACTCACAGATGCAATAGGACGTGACTGGCAATGCGGAACCCTACAGGTTGACTTTGTTCTGCCGGAACGTCTGGACGCCCATTATATTGGCTCTGATAATGACAAGCATCGCCCCGTTATGTTGCATCGGGCTATTTTAGGATCATTTGAACGCTTCATCGGCATCCTGATTGAGGAACATGCCGGACGGTTCCCCATGTGGCTTGCCCCGACACAGGTAGTGGTCACCGGTATCACGTCCGATCAGGATGATCATGTCCGCAAAGTATATGAGCAGTTGAAAGCTGCGGGGCTTCGGGCCGAGATAGACCTGCGCAGTGAAAAGATAAACTATAAGATTCGCGAACATTCCCATGCCAAGACTCCGGCCATCTATGTAATCGGAGGACGAGAGGCAGAGGAAAATACTGTAACTGTGCGGCGTTTGGGGTCAAAACAACAACAAACTCTTGATTTAAGCACTGCAATTCACGAATTAAAGCTTGAATCACTGGCTCCCGACCAAAGATAGGCCAATGAGCATTGCAATTTACTATTTTTTCGGTAATAAAGAGTAAAACTACACCAATTTTAACAACTGAGCGGGAATATGCCAAGGAATGGCGACCCGCAGGAGGAAATTAAATAGCCAGACGCCCAATGCAAGGCCCCCCATCCAAAAAAGGATTACGGGTTAATAGAGAAATTATCGCTGATGAAATCAGATTAATTGATGACACCGGCGAGAATCATGGAACCGTGGATCTGGAAAAAGGCCTGACCATGGCGAAAAGCGCCGGACTGGATCTTGTAGAGATTTCACCTAACGCCGAACCTCCCGTGTGTAAAATTCTGGATTATGGCCGCTTTCGCTATGCTGCCCAGAAAAAAGCCAGCCTTGCCAAAAAGAAACAGAAGACGGTAGAAGTTAAGGAAATCAAGCTGCGTCCCGGCATTGAAAAGCATGACTATGATGTCAAAATGCGTGCCGTTGATAAATTCCTGACCCAAGGTGATAAAGTCAAAATCACCCTGAGATTCCGGGGCCGGGAAATGGCTCATCAGGAACTGGGTATGGATATACTGAAGCGGGTCGAAGAAGATTTTAAGGATCAGGCCAAAGTCGAGCAGGCACCAAAAACGGAAGGCCGCCAGATAATTATGATCCTTTCGGCTAAATAATCTCCGAGTCGATCCAAAAATAATTTAGAATGATTTTAAAAAGCCCCCTAAGCTTAACGCCCATAGCCCGCGTTGATTTAGGGGGCTTTTTCATATATAATAACAGCTATATTGCGCACCCAAAGGTAAGCGCATCATGGTACGCTGAGAGATAACAGCTGAATTTTCCAACGTGACCAGAACAAGAACCCGCCAGCGGCTTAAGTGTCCGGCGGGTTTTTCTTTACTGAATCTTTTTTACGCTGTACCCCTTGCTCTCCAGCATCCTGACAAGACCGTCCTGCCCCACCATATGCGCCATACCGACCACGATGAAGATAGTCTTGCCGCTATTAATATGCCGCTCAATTGCCGGCAGCCAGTTTTTATTCCGATCCACCAATAAAGCCTTATAGATTTCCGGCTGCTCTGCCATATCCTTGATTATGGTTTTATTCATCCGGTCTGCGTCACCAGACGCCCATGCCTCCAGATAACTATTTACAAAGTTTCTGAAATCATCAAGTTTGTCCACCGTATCCGCCAACATGGCCGACTGAACACTCATGGGGTGATTGATTAGCGCGTTCATGGATTGTTGTGGCGTCTCAAGGCCGGATATGGGTTTCTTTTCTTGATCAGCTAGTCTTTCCAGATATTTATCCACACCGGATTCTGGGTCCATACCACTTGATATAAAGGAAACAACCGACATCTGAATAGCCATGAGCCACGGTTTCACGCTCCGAGCCACGGCTTCATCCATACCCATAAGTTTCTTTGCATGGGATAACATTTTCTTATAATGGACTTTATCCAGATGGTTTTGTAAATTATCCTCATTGGTAAAAAAACCATTGGCACGAATCATAACCTGTATTTCCGTCATAGCCGCAGGGGTCATCTTCGCTTCCATAACCAATTCTTCCGAACTGTCGAACGACCGCTTGATGATACCATCAAACCACCGATAATTTTTAGGTAACAGATGGAAAGACCCAAGCAGATATACCGTGCCTTCTCCCTTTTTCACCTGCCATAACGCCTGACTGGCATTAACTACGCCCGTTTCATCTGCACGCGCCGGTGCAGATAGAATCACAAACCCGAAAAACAGAGCAACGACAAAATGGCCTATTCTATTAAAAAACATGGAAATTCCTT
>JAGLJX010000368.1 GCA_023142175.1 Emcibacter sp. | reverse complement strand
AAGTTCGCAAAAGAACATTCCGCGCCCTATGGATTCAGCGCATCAATGCTGCGGCCCGTATCAATGATATGACCTACTCACGATTTATGAACGGCCTGAAACTCGCAGGCATCGAACTTGACCGTAAAGTTCTGGCTGATCTAGCCGTTCGCGAACCGGAAGCTTTTAAAGCAATTGCTGATCAGGCACAGGCCGCCCTTAACGCCTAAATTGCTGATCACATTTCGGACTACTGTTCAAGGAAGGAGCCTGCTATCATAGCAGCAGGCTCCTTTTATTTATTTTAGAGCTATTTTTTTATATATAGAGTGAAGATATGGAAGACCTCCAGAAATTAGAAACAGAAATCGTTGCAAATATTACTGCTTTCGATAATCTGGCCGGATTGGAAGACCTCAGGGTTTCCGAAGTGGGCAAAAAAGGTCGCGTAAGCCTGCTTATGCGCGAGCTTGGCAAAATGACACCGGAAGAAAAAAAGGAGTTTGGTCCCAAGCTTAACGGCCTGAAGAATAAAATCCTCCAAGCCATAGCCGCCCACAAATCCACTCTGGAGATTCAGGAACTAAACCGCCGCCTGCAATCGGAACGGATCGACATCACACTGCCAAGCCCGTCTGAGAATATCGGCAGCATTCACCCGATCACTCAGGTGATGGATGAGGTTACGGAAATTTTCACCGAACTGGGTTTCAGCGTTGCCGAAGGGCCGGAAATTGAGGAAGATTTTTATAATTTCACCGCCCTGAATATTCCGCCGGAGCATCCCGCCCGTCAGATGCATGACACCTTCTATTTCCCAGAAGATGCAGAGGGCAACCGCAAATTGCTCCGCACCCATACTTCCCCGGTTCAGATCAGAACCATGATGGAAGGTGAACCACCCTACCGGATAATTGTGCCGGGACGCACATACCGCTGTGACAGTGATGCGACCCATACCCCCATGTTCCATCAGGTGGAAGCCCTGGTCATTGACAAAGATATTCATATGGGCCACCTGAAATGGTGCATCGAGGAATTCTGCCGCAAGTTTTTTGAGCTGGATGATGTTAAAATCCGCTTCCGTCCTAGCTACTTCCCTTTCACCGAGCCATCCGCCGAAGTGGATATTGGCTGTGCGTTCAAAGATGGAGAGATCCTCATCGGCGAGGGTGATGACTGGCTTGAGATTATGGGCTGCGGCATGGTCAATCCACGTGTTCTGGAAAATGTCAATCTGGATCCGGATGTATATCAGGGCTTTGCCTTTGGCATGGGACTTGACCGGATTTCCATGCTGAAATGGGGCATTCCTGATTTGCGTGATTTCTTTGCTGCCGACCTGCGCTGGTTAAAACATTATGGGTTTGCCGCCCTTGATATACCGTCACTGAGCACGCAAGCGGGGAGTAAATAACATGAAATTTACATTATCTTGGCTCAAAGATCATCTGGATACAGATGCAAATATTGATCAGATTTCTGAAAAGCTGACCGCAATCGGACTTGAAGTTGAAGAAATTCATAATCCTGCCGATGATCTGGCCCCCTTCGTCATTGCCGAAGTATTGGAAGCCGCCCCCCATCCCGATGCGGACAAGCTGCAGGTGCTAAAGGTCAGCACTGGAACTGAAACTTTACAAGTGGTTTGCGGTGCGCCCAATGCGCGTGCGGGCCTGAAAGGGGCCTTTGCCCCGTCCGGTGCCACCATTCCATCCAACGGCATGAAACTTCGCCCCACGAAAATTCGTGGTGTGGAATCCAATGGCATGATGTGTTCGGAAAATGAACTTGGCCTTGGCGATAATCATGACGGCATCATTGATTTGCCGGAAGATGCACCGGTTGGTGTTAAATATTCTGACTATATGGATATGGATGATCCGGTGATTGAGATTGCCATCACGCCAAACCATCAGGATGCCCTCGGCATTTACGGCATTGCCCGTGATCTGGCCGCCGCAGGGATCGGTACATTAAAATCACAGGGCATAGCCCCCATCAAGGGCACATTTGACAGCCCGCAAAAGGTCGTTCTGGCAAATCCGGAAGCCTGCCCCACATTTGCCGGACGCTATATCCGCAACATTAAAAATGGTCCAAGCCCCGAATGGCTGCAGAAAAAACTACGTGCGCTTGGCATGAAGCCTATTTCTGCATTGGTCGATATTACCAATTTCCTCACCTATGATATGGCGCGTCCGCTTCACGTATTTGATGCTGACAAGCTGCAGGGTGATATTGTTGTTCGCCTGTCCAAATCGGGTGAGACTCTCACCGCGCTGGATGACGGGGAATATACCCTTGGCGACGGGGTCTGTGTGATCACGGACGACAGCGGTGTTATTGGCCTTGGCGGTGTCATGGGTGGCGTCAGCACAGGCTGTCAGCCGGAAACAACCAATGTATTTCTGGAAGCGG
>JAGLJX010000367.1 GCA_023142175.1 Emcibacter sp. | reverse complement strand
ATGCTGCGCTATGGCGTGAACGACCTGCGCCTGTTTTTCGAGAACGACCTGCGTTTCCTTGAGCAGTTCTAGCCAACCACGGAGAAATAGACAGTGAATATAAGCGAACAATGGTTGCGCGAGTGGGTCTCTCCTGAGTTGACCACGCAGGAACTGGCTCACCAGATCACCATGGCCGGCCTGGAAGTGGACGCTATCGACCCGGTGGCCGGGGACTTCAGCGGCGTGGTGGTGGCACAGATCGTCAGCGCCGAGCAGCACCCGGATGCGGACAAGTTGCGGGTGTGCCAGGTCAATACCGGCAGCGAGACCGTACAGATCGTGTGCGGTGCGCCCAATGCGCGGGCAGGCCTGAAGGGTGCTTTTGCCCCTTCCGGTGCGACCATTCCCTCCAACGGTATGAAACTGCGCCCCACCAAGATTCGTGGCGTGGAATCCAATGGCATGATGTGTTCCGAAAAAGAACTTGGCCTTGGCGACAATCATGACGGCATCATTGACCTGCCCGCAGATGCACCTGTCGGCACAAAATTTTCTGATTATATGGATATGAATGATCCGGTGATAGAGATTGCCATCACGCCCAACCATCAGGATGCACTGGGCATATACGGCATTGCCCGCGATTTGGCCGCCGCCGGAATGGGCGCATTAAAATCACAGGATATTGCCACGATCACAGGCAAATTTGACAATCCTCAAAAGGTTATTCTGGCGAACCCTGAAACTGGGCCAGAAGTCTGTCCGGTCTTTGCCGGACGCACTATTCGCAACATCAAAAATGGACCAAGTCCCGAATGGCTGCAAAAGAAACTACGCGCCCTTGGCATGAAACCTATTTCTGCATTGGTCGATATTACCAACTTCCTGACCTATGATATGGCCCGTCCGCTTCATGTTTTTGATGCCGACAAGCTACAGGGTGACATTGTCGTTCGCCTGTCTAAAGCTGGTGAAACACTCACCGCGCTGGATGACGGGGAATATACCCTTGATGATGGGGTCTGCGTGATCACGGACGATAGCGGCGTTATTGGCCTTGGCGGTGTTATGGGCGGTGTCAGCACGGGCTGTCAGCCGGACACAACCAATGTATTTCTGGAAGCGGCGTGGTTTGATCCGATCACCATCGCCATGGCCGGACGGAAGCTGGGCATTGACAGTGACGCCCGTTACCGTTTTGAGCGCGGGGTTGATCCTGAAACCATGCTGCCGGGTATTGAGCTTGCCACAAAGCTGATCCTTGATATGTGCGGCGGTGAGCCTAGTGACGTGATTGTCTCCGGTGAAATTCCAACCATATCAAAAACCGTCACCCTGCGTCCCGGTCGCGTCAACCACCTTGGCGGTGTTGATGTGGCTACAACAGAGATTATTGAAATTTTGTCGCTTTTGGGTTTCCAAGTCACAAAGAATGATGACAAGCTTGATGTTGTCACCCCATCATGGCGTTGTGATATTGATGGCGAGGCCGATCTGGTAGAAGAAGTTCTGCGCATACACGGCTTTGAGCACATCCGCTCTGAGCCGCTACCTGTATCAAGTCGCGAGATCAACACTGGCCTCAATGCCATGCAGAAGCGCGTAAGGCTTGCCAAACGCACCGCCGCTGGTCGGGGTATGCGCGAAGCCGTCACATGGTCTTTTCTGCCTTCCGCACAGGCAGAATTATTCGCCGACCTGAAGCCTGAACTTGTGCTGAGCAATCCGATCAGTTCTGATCTGGATGCCATGCGTCCGAACCTGTTGCCCAACCTGATAACGGCGGCGGGACGTAATATTGACCGGGGTTTCAAAAATATCGCCCTGTTTGAAAGCGGAAACCAATTTGCCAGCGATACACCGGACGGTCAGTCATTGGTCCTTGCCGGCGTCAGACGTGGTCAGGACAGCGCCAAACATTGGAACGGCAGCCCGGAAGATGTGAATGCCTTCACCGCAAAAGCAGATGCCGAAGCTATCCTTAGAGCCATCGGTGCTAAAATCGACAATGCACAGGTCGTCGCCGAAGCCCCCGCTTGGTATCATCCGGGCCGCAGTGGAGCAATCCGGCTTGGCCCAAAAAATATTCTGGCGTGGTTTGGAGAAATTCACCCGGCCATTGCCAAGGCGCTTGATGTGAAGGGCCCATTGGTTGGCTTTGAAATTCTGCTGGAAAATATTCCCTTCCCAAAAGCCAAATCCGGCAACAACCGCGGGCCGCTATCGGCGTCCGACTTACAGGCGGTGGAACGGGATTTTGCCTTTGTGGTTGATCTGGACACAACGGCGGCGGATTTGATCAGAGCCGTGCGCGGAGCTGACAAAAAACTCATCCGTGATGTCAACCTGTTTGATGTCTATGTGGGGGCTGGTATTGATGAAGATAAAAAATCTTTGGCGATCAGCGTTACATTGCAACCAGTGGATAAAACCTTGACCGATGAGGCAATCGAAGACTTCTCGTCAAAAGTAATCGCTAATGTGGAAAAAAGAACAGGCGGCGTCCTGCGTTAATCCGATTGGGCTGGACAAAATAGAAAAAATATTAACACTATATAAATATCATACTAATAGTATTGCATGCGGTTAAATGATTGCTGAGATATATGGTAAATGGCTGAAAAAGCTAAAGATATTAAAGTCCCACTTAAATTAAGATTTAAAACCTGGTGGAATGGGTATGATCTTGACGATGTGAAAGCACGCTTAAAAGCTCTCGAAGATGTTGATGAGTTAGAAGGCGGCAATAGCACCGACGAAACTGCTGCGGCCGAAACTAAGGTCGCCAGCCTTCCGTGGGACAAACTTCGCGTGGAGATGACCCAGTTAATCTGGGGTAATGGCTATTGCGGTCCCGGCGGCAAAGAGCATATCGAAGGCATGTGCAAGCTGTTGACCATGAATTCTGAGATGAGTGCCATCGTCATCGGTGCTGGAATTGGTGGCCCGTCACGGGTATTAGCCGAAGGGTTTGGCGTGTGGATCACTGGATATGAGCTATCAAAGGACTTGGCCGAGCAGGGTATGCAGATGTCCAAGGATGCGGGATTAGGCTCAAAAGCCATCATTGAGCATATTGACCCGGAACAGAAAGATCCTTTTAGCCGGCAATTTGATCGGGCATTTTCCAAAGAAGCACTTTATTGCTTCCCCGATAAAGCTAAAATCCTAAAGGATACTTATGATACTCTGAAAAATAATGCTTTATTCCTGATTACGGACTATACTTTGACCGATATTTCGGTTTTGGAAAATCCTGATGTTCAGAAATGGTTAAAACAGGAAGCTACACAACCCTATCCCGTTACTGCGGACATGATGAAAACATCGCTGGAAGAAGCAGGATTTACCATCAGGGTCAACGAAGATATCTCCAGCGAATATATCGGGCTCATTGAACAGAGCTGGGCAAAAGCCGCAACAGTGGCACACCATCTGTCTGAAAAGGGGGACGATGGCGTAAAAGCAATTAAATCACTAATGGAAGAGGCAGAACATTGGGCATTGAGGGCAAAGTTATTGAAAGAAGGCCATATACATGTATGGCGCTTTCTGGCTAACAAACCAAGTAAAGAGATACGTTAGGATACGTATGCCATGGCTGCTGAAGAAAAAAACATAAACAAGAAAATCCCTCTGAAATGGCGCATGATCGCCTGGTGGGAAGGCTATGATATAGCCGACATAGAAGAGAAAATGCGTCTGCGCAAGCAGGAAAAAAACGCCGGTAAAAATAAAGCTCCCGCCTCCACCGAAGAAAAAAGCAAGAAATTGCAGGATAAAGCTCAGATAAGGGCCACCCAGATGATCTGGGGCGAAGGGTTTTGCGGGCCGGGGGGCAGGCAAAATGTTATCGATATGTCAAAATTACTGGCCCTGTCACCAAAAATGAGCGCCATGGTTATTGGTGCCGGCCTCGGCGGACCATCACGGGTTCTGGCACAGGAATTCGGCGTCTGGATTAACGGCTATGAAACCAACGAGCTTCTGGCCAAAGAAGGCATGGAATTATCCACCGCCAAGGGGCTGGAGAAAAAAGCACCCATCATTCACATTGACCTGAATAACAACCCCTCATTCGACAGAACTTTTGATCGTGCCTTTTCAAAAGAATTCCTGTTCATAATAGAAAATAAAGGCCCGCTGATCAAAAGCATCTATGAGCAGCTAAAAGACGACAGCCTGTTTTTAATCAGCGATTATATTATTCGGGATGAAGCCTGCCTGTCTGACCCTGATGTGATTAAATGGATTAATCATGTGCCGACTAAACTTTTTTTGTTAACCTCCGGTGCCATGATGAAGTGCATCGAAGACTGCGGCTTCAACATTCGAATTCACGAGGACATCAGCGACCATTATCTGGAAATGATCAGCGAGGCATGGGGGAATACTGCTCTGACGATAAAGAAGGCTGGCGAGGACGATCAATCAGACCAGAACTATATGCTCGCAATTCAAAAAGAGGCCGAATTATGGACCAGCCTGACCAAAGTTCTGCGCGCCGGTAAAGTACAGCTCTTTCGTTATCTGGCCCATAAACCCCATGAAGCGAAGTTATAACGTATTTATCGGTTTACGGCCCCTTCAATGAATGATAAAAGCCCTGCATGACCGAGCTTAGCAAAATAAGAAATTTCTCCATCATCGCCCATATTGATCACGGGAAATCCACATTAGCCGACCGCATGATCCAACAATGCGACGGGCTGACCGACCGTGAAATGACCAATCAGGTATTGGACAGCATGGATATTGAGCGGGAACGCGGCATCACCATCAAGGCGCAGAGCGTGACCCTCGATTACACCGCGCGAAACGGGGAAATCTACAAACTGAATTTCATCGATACACCGGGGCATGTAGATTTTTCCTACGAGGTATCGCGCTCACTTGCCGCTTGTGAAGGCGCGTTGCTGGTAGTCGATGCGGCACAGGGAGTGGAGGCGCAAAGCGTCGCCAATTGCTATACAGCGGTTAAGCTGGGCCTCGAAGTCATACCGATTCTGAACAAGATCGACCTGCCATCGGCTGAGCCGGACCGGGTGAAGCAGGAAATCGAGGATATCATTGGCATCGAGGCTGTGGACGCACTGGCCGTCAGCGCCAAGACCGGTGAGGGAATACAGGATGTGCTCGAAGCAATGGTAGATGGAATTCCCAGTCCGAAAGGCCAGGCGGATGCTCCGTTCAAGGCCTTGATTATTGACTCCTGGTTTGACAATTATCTCGGCATTGTCTCGCTGGTGCGCGTGGTCGATGGCTCTATCGGCAAGGGTGAGAAGGTCCAACTGATGGCGTCCGGCAATCTGCACCAGGTGGAGCAGGTGGGTGTGTTCACGCCCAAGCGGGAAAAGAGGGCGCGGATTGGCGCCGGAGAAGTAGGATTCCTGGTGGCTGGAATCAAGGATGTGCACGGTGCGCCGGTTGGCGACACCATCACGCTGGCGAAGGATGGGGCCCTCAAGCCGCTACCCGGTTTTGAAACAATGCAGCCGCGGGTATTTGCCGGCCTTTTCCCGACGGATGCCGAAGATTTCCCCGATCTGCGCGATGCGCTGGATCGACTGCAACTGAATGACGCTGCCTTGCAGTTCGAACCGGAAACCTCGGAAGCGCTGGGTTTCGGTTTCAGGTGCGGTTTCCTGGGCCTGCTGCACATGGATATCGTACAGGAGCGGCTGGAACGCGAGTATAACGTTGATCTGATAACAACTGCGCCGACTGTCATCTACGAAGTAGCCCTGGTGAACGGCGAAGTCATCACCCTGGAAAATCCCGCCAAGCTGCCGGAGCTGAACAGGATTTCTGAAGTTCGCGAGCCCATCATCGAAGCCAGCATCCTGGTGCCGCAGGAATATGTGGGTGCTGTGATCGGCTTGTGTGAGGAAAAGCGGGGTGTTCAGCAGGCGATACAGTACCTGGGCGGACAGGTTTCTATTCGATATGACTTACCGTTGTCGGAAGTTGTGCTTGATTTCTTCGATCGCCTCAAGTCGGTCAGTCGTGGTTATGCTTCATTCGACTACCATTTCAAGTGTTTTCAGGCAGGCCCCTTTGTGCG
>JAGLJX010000366.1 GCA_023142175.1 Emcibacter sp. | reverse complement strand
GCGACCGGCAGCATGAAGGCGCAACTTCCCGCCAGAGCCACCGGCGCGAACAGCATCATCGGGTCAATTCCCGTGGTCACCGCCAAGGCACCAAGCACGGGAAGCAGGGTCGCCACAGTGGCGGTATTGCTGGTCAGTTCGGTCAGGAAAATAACCATCGTCACCAGACAGAGGATTATCAGAATCAATGGCATAGTACCAAGGACCGACATGGCCGTTCCCAGCCAAACCGCAAGGCCGGATATTTTTACCGCCGCCGCCAGACTAAGCCCGCCGCCGAACAGCAACAGAACCCCCCAGGGAATATGGTTGGCACTGTCCCAGTCCAATAAGGCCGTGCC
Organism: Emcibacter sp.; assembly: GCA_023142175.1. The sequence continues at coordinate 7,827 of JAGLJX010000366.1, read as the reverse complement.
TTTTTCTGTCTTGCCGCCGGACGGGATCATAAACAGGATCGTCGCCCCGCCGATGGCTATCATGGCGTCATTAAGCCATAGCATGATATGCAGATTTTGCTGTAACGGCAGCCGGAATACCCACGAGGCCGCAACTGCTAAAAACACCCACGCCACCCTTTTTTCCGGCAGCCGCATCGGACCCATATCAGCCAGTTTCTGACGCAATAAATCCTGAGCCACCGGCGCATCGGACAGATTAAAAGGATAGGCCCATCTGGTCAGCACAAACCATGCGATGGGTGTCATGATGAGCACGGTCGGAATACCAAACATCATCCATGTTAAAAAACTTATTTCAATGCCGTAAGTCTCTTTCATGAAACTAACCACAAACAGGTTGGGCGGCGTGCCGATAGGCGTACCCAGCCCGCCGATGCTGGCGGAATAGGCGATACCAAGAATCAGACACAGGACAAAGCCCTGATGTTTGGTCGATCTGTCTTTTACGATTTCCCCGGCCAGTGACAGGGCGATGGGGATCATCATGATCGTGCTGGCGGTATTGCTGATCCACATGGACATAAGCGCCGTCGCCGCCATAAAGCCGCCAATGATTGAGGCCGGATTACTGCCTACCCGCACCAGTATATTCAACGCCAGCCGCCGGTGTAAATTCCACCGCGCCAGTGCCGTGGCAATGATAAAACCACCGAGCAGCAGAAAGATGGTAGGGCGGGCAAAGGGGGCGGTGCTTTCGGCCATAGTCATGACGCCAAGGGCGGGGAATAACAGCATCGGCAGCAGGGAGGTGATCGGGATTGGCAGAACCTCTGTCGCCCACCAAGAAGCCAGAAGCATGGCAACGCCCGCCGTTTTCCACGCCGGATCGCTCATGCCCTGCGGGGCGGACGTGAACAGTGGTATCATGAAAAATAACAAACCAACAATCAGGCCAATGGTACGTGCCTTACCCATATGCAAATCTCCCTTTTGAAAAGGATATTAAATTGTAAGAGCATAAAGTCAATTTTCCATTTCATTTAAGGGGTAAATTCAATATAACGGAATCCATGGAGAGACCGCATATGAGCCAGAAATATACCAACCATTTAAAAGAGCAATTACAAGGCCTGAGAGATCAGGGTCTATATAAATCCGAACGGACAATCACCAGCCCACAACAAGCGGAAGTTACCGTGGCCTCTGGCGGTGATCAGCATTATATCAATTTTTGCGCCAATAATTATCTGGGTCTGTCCAATGATCAAACTCTGGTGAATACCGCCAAGGTCGCGCTCGATAAATATGGTTATGGCATGTCATCGGTCCGCTTTATTTGTGGCACGCAGGATATTCACAAGCAGCTGGAAAGTCGGTTGGCGGATTTTCTGGGGCAGGAAGATGTAATCCTTTATCCCAGTTGCTTTGATGCTAATGCGGGCCTGTTTGAAACGCTGCTTGGGCCGGAAGATGCCATCATTTCTGATGCGCTCAATCATGCCAGTATCATTGACGGCGTGCGCCTGTCCAAGCCCAAACGGTTCCGCTATGCCAATAATGATATGGACGCGTTGGAGAAATGTCTTCAGCAAGCGCAGGATTGCCGCTTCCGTATGATCGCCACGGATGGGGTTTTTTCCATGGACGGTATTCTCGCCAATCTGCCCGCCATTTGTGATCTTGCAGATAAATATGATGCGCTTGTCATGGTGGATGACAGCCATGCGGTCGGCTTTATGGGCAAAACCGGGGCCGGAACGCCGGAACATTGGGGGGTTAATGATCGGGTTGATATCCTGACCGGAACATTGGGCAAGGCACTCGGTGGTGCGTCCGGTGGCTATACCGCCGCCTCTAGCCAGATTGTTGATTGGCTGCGTAACCGTTCCCGACCCTATCTGTTTTCCAATACGCTGGCGCCGGTGATTGCGGCTACCACCTGCAAAGTTCTGGATATGCTTGCCGAAAGTGATGATTTGCGTAGAAAACTTCACGACAACAGCCAGTATTTCCGCGCACAGATGACCGAAGCTGGATTTAACCTTGCAGGGGCGGATCACCCGATCATTCCGGTGATGCTGGGCGATGCCAAACTTGCAGCGGAAATGGCCGAACGATTACTGGCCGAAGGTATTTTTGTGGTGGGCTTTTCTTTCCCCGTCGTTCCAAAGGGCGAGGCCCGCATCCGCACTCAAATATCCGCGGCGCACACAAGGACACAACTTGATAACGCCATAGACGCCTTCCGGCACATTGGTCGTGAACTGGGAGTGATAGGCTGATGAAAGCACTGGTCAAATCAAAAGACGAACAGGGCATATGGCTCGAAGATATTCCCGTGCCGGAAATCGGCCATAATGATGTCCTGATAAAGGTTAAAAAATCGGCCATTTGCGGCACGGACATTCATATCTATAACTGGGACGACTGGGCGCGGAAAACCATCCCTATCACTGTCCCAAGTCCTATGGCTGTTGGGCATGAATTTTCCGGTGAAATTGTTGAAATGGGATCTGAGGTTCGCGGCTTGAAATTAGATCTGCGCGTTTCCGCTGAGGGTCATATCACCTGTGGCCATTGCCGTAATTGTCGGGCGGGAAAAAGGCACCTATGTCGCAACACCCTTGGGGTTGGGGTCAACAGGTCCGGCAGCTTTGCCGAATATGTTGCCATTCCGGCGGTTAATATCTGCCCGCTTCCCGATGGCATCAGCGATGATATGGGCGCGATTCTTGACCCGCTGGGCAATGCGGCCCATACGGCACTTGAATTTGATCTGGTGGGCGAAGATGTGCTGATCACCGGCGCCGGACCCATCGGCATTATGGCGGTCGCCATTGCCCGCCATGTGGGGGCGCGTAATATAGTGATCACAGATATCAATGACTACCGGCTCAGCATTGCAAAACAAATGGGTGCAACACGGGCGGTCAATGTAACCCGCCAGCCCCTGCGGGATGTAATGGATGAACTTCATATGACCGAAGGGTTTGACGTGGGGCTGGAGATGTCCGGCGTCTCTCAGGCTTTTAGCGATATGCTCGATACCATCAATCATGGCGGCAAGATTGCCCTGCTCGGCATCCTGCCGGACGGTACAGGTATCGACTGGACACAGGTGATCTTTAAAGGTCTGGAAATTCACGGCATCTATGGCCGCAAAATGTTTGAAACCTGGTATAAGATGATTGCCCTGCTCGAAGGTGGGTTGGATATCAGCCCCATACTGACCCATTCTTATGGCATTGATAATTTTCAGGAAGGTTTTGACGTCATGCGCTCAGGCCAGTCGGGTAAAGTTATTCTGGACTGGGGTATCGTTTAAAATATTAAAATGATCCCTGACCCAACCCTGCTTTCGCTTTGGATATGAACTTCCCCCTTAAGCAATTTGACAAAAGCCTGCATGACAGATCAATGGCAGGAAATTGTTATGTTGCGTTTTTCCAGATATTTCTGATGATAGTCTTCGGCGTGCCAGAAGTGATCCGCCCGGGTAATTTCGGTCACGATCGGATCCAGCCACAGTTCCGTTGCATCACATTCCACACGGGATTTTTCCGCGAGATTTTTTTGTTCTTCTGAGTGATAAAATATGGCAGAGCGGTATTGGCTACCGCTGTCCGGCCCCTGTTGGTTCAGGGTCGTCGGATTATGGAAATGCCAGAAAAGATCCAGCAATTCCTCGAAAGAAACTATTTCAGGGTCATAGGTTACTTCTACCGCTTCGGCATGATTTGTCTGACCAGTACATATTTCTTCATAGGTCGGGTTTTCTTTATGGCCGCCAATATAGCCTGCAACCGTTGATAGAACTCCCTCTATCTTGTCATAGTCCAATTGAACGCCCCAGAAGCACCCGCCTGCTAGAGTTGCTTTTTCCATATTTTTTCCTCTCTACTAATATTAAAGATATCTTATTGAGAGAAGAACTGCAATGCAATCTATCAGGGTGAGGGATCGGGGCTTTCGAGATGAATTTTGGTTACGGCCTGTTCGATCTCATCCGTCCATGTGGCATCAAAGGCGGCAATATCCTCGCGCAGCTGATCCATGCTCGTGGCACCAATTATTGTCGAGCCGACAAATGGCCTGCTATCAACAAATTTCAGGGCAAGCTGCATGGGGCTTATTCCCATCTCTTTTGCCAGCGTAATATATTTTGCGATAGCAACCAGAGCGGTCGGGGTTTCAAACCGCCCGCCAAAACCCGGAAAGAGCTTGTTACGGCTGCCCTCTGGCAATTTTCCATCCAGATATTTACCACTTAAAGACCCGCCACCCGCTGGCGAATAGGCCAGAAGCGCTACATTTTCCCGCATCGATACTTCCGCTAGATTCTGCTCAAACAAGCGGTTCAGAAGGTTATAGGCATTTTGAATTGATTGTACCCTTGGCAGGCCGTCCAGCTCCGCATGATGCAGGCTGTTCATAACACCCCATGCAGTTTCATTAGACAGACCCACATGACGGATTTTTCCCGCCTTTACCATATCACCCAGCACGGATAATGTTTCGGACAGCGGTATGACATCTTCTTCATCACTATGGACATAGCCCCGGGATTTGGAAAAAATATTCAGGGGCCGGTCGGGCCAATGCAGCTGATAAAGATCTATATAATCCGTCTTTAGTCTGCCTAAGCTTTTATCCACAGCTTCGGTGATCTGTTCACGGTTGAGACGGGTTGACGAAGCATTGTTCCGAAACCAGCCATGCGGGCTGCGCCCAACGATCTTGGTGGCTAAAATCACCTTGTCACGTCCGCCTCTTTCGGCAAGCCATTGCCCGATATATTCTTCGGTCCGGCCAGAGGTTTCCTCATCACGCGGTACGGGATACATTTCCGCCGTATCGATGAAATTAATCCCCTGTTCGACCGCGTAATCCAATTGTTCCCAAGCTTGGCTTTGTGAATTCTGCTGGCCCCATGTCATCGTGCCTAAACAAATATTGGAAACCTTGATGTCTGTCCGTCCAAATTTGTTATATCTCATAGATCGTCCTTTTAATGCATTATAATGACCCCAGTAAGATATCATATTGGGTTTTTATGCTAAAAAAAAAGTCCTTTTTATATCTTTCACCGTAACCATAAAAAATTGCCGCCGAAAAAATTCCGGCGACAATGAATAACATAGTGCATCTGTTATCTTATTTAGAATTTAGCCGCCACTGTGAACCAGATTTTTTTAGTGTCCACAGAATGAGCATCGGCATTATAATCGGCATATTTCAATGCTACACTGTAATTCTTGTTGATGGCATAGGACACAACTGCATCAAGTTCAGTACCATAATCCGTATCACCAAAATGGGATGTGAATTTATGATAAATAACCGCCGCTTTCAGGCCCTTGGCACCACCGCTAAATTTATAAGCGCCGGTGATATAAAAATCATTCAGACCCCCATTTGGTGTACCGAGAAATTTATCAGCCCAGCCATTAAACTTATGCAATGTGGCCAGCGGTGTTTTAAAGCTTGCTGTGCCATCCTCGCTGCCGAGTGATTCATATGATGCCTTCAGTGTAGCGCCGGAAAAACTAACTCCGGCAGTACCGAGAAAATAATTCACGGAAAAATCACCGGGATTATTATTTGCGTCCGTCTGATTGGCATATTCAAGCTCGTAGAGGATACTGGTATTATCTGCGACCTTGGTTTTGCCCGCAAAGCGAATACCAAATGTGTTGCTGGAAAATCCGGCTACATCATTATTATCTAACAAGTAAGCATAGGCCGTGATCTTGCCTGCTTTCAATCCGCTATATTCTGCATTAAACAGGTGCGTATTGGAAGAATGGTCGCCCGCTGGGCTGTTATTGCCAAAAATACGGTTCACGTTCCACACATAAGCATAAAAGAATTTTGTGTCTTTTACGGACTTATTAACTACTGTCACCGCATCCAGATTCTGATCATTCTGGCGCCAGCCAACCGTACCCACAAACCGCAGGTTACCCAGATTTATTGATTGACGTCCGGCGCTGACTTTTGTGCCTTCATAATTATAAGACAGATAGGCCTGATTCACTTCCGTATGGCTTGGGTCTGCAACAACGGGATAGCCTATATTGCCATTGATGGTGTTATTATAATTTTCATTTGCCAGATTTCTGGAATCTTCAAATTCAATTACACCGGAGAAACCATTATAGCTTCCGGTTTTATAACCCAGTTTGGTGTTGATGGTGAAAGCAGAAGCATCTTCGACCAGATTTACCTGATCGACGCCTTCATAACGAGCGCGGACTTTCAGATATACTTTACCACCCGTCACAGCATCCGCCAAAGTTTCAGCGTCGCCTGCATAACTTAATGTTGGTGAAATAAATAGTGCAGCTGTTGAAGCCAGAAGTAGGCTTTTAGTAAAAATATTTGTATGTACCATAGTTCGTTCCTCTTTTTGTTTCCTCTTATTTTAATTATTCTTCTGGCAGAAAGTCGACTTGATTAGGGTCAAGTTTTGATCAAAATTCCTCCGCGCCACCCTCTGTTTAGACAAAAAAAGTTAAAAGATTTATAATCCTGAAATCTTTCGTTAATGAATACAGTCTTTTAGAGAAAAGCGGGGATAAGTGGCTCAGGTTGAGTTTTGCACCCTTGGGGCATTATGAAGCATAAAAAAGTTGCCCGCTAAAGCGATAACCTAAAAGTCATCCCTTGCAAGTCATGGCCGCCACCCGTAGAGTAAAACCTCAAAATGAGGAGGGATATTCTGTAATGAGCTGGACAACCATACTGCCACCGCTCGTGGCAATCATCATAGTTTTGTGGCGTAAAGAAGTGATATTGGCTTTATTTCTGGCTATATTGACTTCGGAATTGCTGTTGTTGACTGACCCCGGCATCATCGCACCTTTAAATGGTTTCCTTGCCTCTCTTGAACGTATCACTGAGGTCTTTACCGATGCGGGCAACACCCGCATATTAATATTCAGCCTTATGATCGGCGCACTATTGGCTTTTATCCGGGTTTCCGGCGGCGTCAGCGCTATGGTGGAAATGCTGGTGGGCAGTGGTCTTGCAAAAGATAAACGCTCTGTTGGATTGCTGACTACTTTCACCGGAATTGTGATCTTCATCGAATCCAACTTAAGTGTGCTAACAGCGGGTATAATGTCACGGGGACTGTTTGATAAATATACCATGAGCCGGGCGCGGCTTGCCTATATCGTCGACAGTACCAGCGCCCCCATCAGCATACTTATCCTGCTAAACGCCTGGGGTGCTTATATATTAATCCTGCTAAGCGGCTATGAATTTGAACAATCCGCAGCCCAAATATTATGGGGAACGGTTCCGCTCAACTTCTATGCGCTGGTGACCTTGGGGTTTGTATTTTACACAGTTATCACTACCCGCGTTCATGGCCCCATGAAAAACAGCGAAGCCAAGGCCGAGGTACTGGCCGGTGATAACACCCACGAATATCCCCCAACCAAGGCACGCTTTATGGTCCTGCCGCTGGTAACTATGGTGGTTGGTATGCTGGCCTTCATGTTCTGGACCGGGGGTGGCGATCTTGCCAAGGGCAGCGGGTCAAAATCTGTACTCTATGCCACAGCGCTTGCCTGCCTTGTGGCCTATACAATGATGCTCATGAGCCGTAAGTTCAGCCATATTAAACTTGTGGAAGTCGGCTTCCGCGGCATGGCGGAATTACTGCCGCTGGTGACGATTGTGTTATTTTCACTGGCCTTGGGCGTGAGCCTGAAAGAACTGGGTACGGGCAATTTTATTGCTGGACTTGTGGGCGATTATCTGCCGCTGGTACTGGTGGTACCCATGCTATTCCTTGCCGGGGCGATGATATCCTTTTCCACCGGCACCTCATGGGGT
>JAGLJX010000365.1 GCA_023142175.1 Emcibacter sp. | reverse complement strand
GAATATCAAGAAATGTAACACATTCTTTAACACATTCTGACAGACGGATTATGTCCGGTTCGGTGTCAGCCATACCCGCTTCAATTTTTGACAGATCGAGAATGTCATTGATGATTTGCAGCAGGTGATGGCCGCTCATATGAATGTCTTTGCTATATTCCTTGACCTTTTTGGGTGATGATTGAGCAAAATCCCCTTTAGACATAATTTCTGAGAAGCCGATAATAGCATTCAGGGGGGTTCTCAGTTCGTGGGACATATTTGCCAGAAAGCCCGTTTTGGCATTATTGGCCTGTTGTGCTTCGATGAGCGCTGTTTGGCTATCTTTCTCCGCCTTTATGCGTTCGCTTATCTCATAATAGATAACGATAATTTCATCATCTTTAGTATGATTCTGAAAATATTCGTAGGTCCGCCCGTCGGGAAGGGTATTCTGCCCACGGGCAGTTTCTGTTTTTTCCAGTTCTATCATTCTTAGCAGGACGACTTCGTCGGGATCACCGGGGCCATAATCCCCCCTTGCCGCACGGAATTTAAGTATCTGTTTGATGTGGGCGCCCGTGTGGCATATTTCTACGGGCAGGCTAAACTTCTTTTGCAGGTTGGTGGAAAGAATCTTAACCCGTCTTTCTTTATCAAGCAAATACAGGCCACCGGACATATGGTTGATTGCAATGTTGAACCATTCATCTCTTTTGGTCAGGGCATTTTTTGTTTCTTCCTGAACCGCAACGATGATGGCTAGGATAAGGACCGTAACATTGATCGCGATCAATCCAATATTCATTTCAATGACCTGCTTGAATGCGGAAAGCTCTGTAGACCCAAAGGGAATATGGCCAAGGGATGCAAGATATTTGGTGAACAGACTTGTCACAATAGATAATATCAAAGTAAGGCGAATGCCGAAACGGAAAGTTGACCAGACCAATAGCGGCAAAGTCATATAAGGGAAGATATAATGAACCGGCGTCTGACTGTCCAAACTTGCCAGCGTGATGGTGATGGAAATAGCCAAAGCGGTCAACATGAGACCAAGCTCAATAATCTTGCTGGAGGATATTTTTTTCATGGAGGGTTTATCAAGAATCGCCCAGCAGAATATTGCGGGCAATAACAAAATCTGACCCAGGAGCGCCCCGGAAAAGGTTCTTAGCACCGTTTTTAAAAAATGCAGGTCTGTTATCATAAAAGAGAATACGACATAAGATAGGATTGACGTTATCATTAATACAAGAGCCGTCGCCCACATGCTTGTGACCAGCATGGTTTGGATTTTTTTTCTTGTGGGGAAGGGGCCAGCTACTTTTCTGATGATTTTTGCCAGTAGGAAAATTTGAAAAAGATTTAAGCCACATAATATGACCGACTGATATATGTCATGTGGTGTTGTCGGCGGCTGACTAGCCCATAACCCCATTATGCTAACTGTACCACATAAGAGTAAAATTGCAGGCCAATCACTGTTTCTGTTAAAAAGAAGGATAGCAACCGGAATAGCGTTAACTGACCATAATACCGGGGTATCATTAAGGGGAAAGATAACGACAGTTGATAGATATACGAATATCCCATACAACAAGCTCGCCCCTAGCCTTTTGAAGACTGAGTCGCTTGCAACAAGATGGTATTTTCCCAATTTATTAGTGGTATTCAAACTAAATCCCTGATGTCCGAATATAATAAAGGCAAACCTATAGCTAAAGCTTTAAGGGTTTATTAATGTGGGGGTAAATCTGATGCCTATTTCAGAGAATCTGTAACCTTCTGTTCCCTATTGTTTTTTCTAGCAACAATATTATTATTTTATATTTTTGGGATCAATATGATTGCCCGCAATAGCAGGGCGGGGCGCATGTTTGCGCTCTTTGACTTTGGGGCCAAGGGCGTAAATTTGTTTTTCGGCTTCAATTATCAAGGCCCCGGCTAGATTATGCCACCATCTCTGACCGGTATTCTCCAATGAAGTCATCAGCGATAACAAAGACCGGCTTTTAAACGGCGGCAGATGCAATGCCGAACTTGTTCGGGTCGGGGTGAACATATTGTCACTGAACAGGTGACGTAATTGCAGCGTGGAAAAAGGCTTGCCATGACCAAAAGGTGTGCGGTCGGTCCGCGCCCAGAAACCAAGTCGGTTTGGTACCACCACGATCACCCGCCCCCCCGGTGCCAATATGCGCCATACTTCACGCAGTAGGTGACGGCTTTGCTCGGCATGCTCCAGAATATGAACCATTATGATCCGGTCCATGGAAGCATCTTTCAGCGGCAGATTACCTTCATGGGCGAGGGCGGTCAGGTTGCCCTTGTATCTATGGGCGCCGTCATTGTCGGGATTGCCGTTATGGCGCGGCCAGTGGATGACCCCTTGCGGGCCGGGCATGATGCTGATCACATGATTAGCGCGGGCGCGGTAAACATCGAGGTAGGGCGTGGTAAAGCCAAGCCCCAAAACATCCATGCCGTTTATATCAGGCCACAGGGTGGCGATCTGTTTGCGGATCAGGCGTGCCGTAACCCGCCCAAGAGGCTGTTCATAAAAGCTGCGCAGTTCCATCACATCCTGATACATCTAACCTGCCCTTAATTTTTTAATCAAGGACAGGTTAGCTTATATCAACTGATGTTTAAACCATATATTGACCGCCGTTGATGGTCAGGGTGGAGCCTGTGACGAAACTGGCGCCATCGGAAACCAGATAGGCAACGGCATTGGCGATTTCTTCTGCTTCACCCAGACGGCGCAGGGGGATGCCCTTGATGATTTTTGCGACAATTTCTTCCGGTACAGCCTTGACCATTTCGGTCGCCACATATCCCGGCGCGATGGCATTCGCCGTAATGCC
>JAGLJX010000364.1 GCA_023142175.1 Emcibacter sp. | reverse complement strand
TTCGCAGACGTGCGAGTATATCCATATAGCGGGAGACATTTGACATCAGTGAGGTTTCCGTAACCTCAATCATTATTTTAGAGATATCCGCCCCATGCTCTTTAGCGCAGTCGGTTAATTTTTCTGGTAAATCAAGGTCATCGAGTATTTTAGGGGAATAATTTATCGACATTTGCAAGTTGAGGCCTTTTTTCTTCCATATCCCCATTTGCTTGATGGAATTTGTTGTCGTAAATGATGTGACGTCATTTATCAGGTCACTTTCTTCGGCAAGATCAATGAAATAACTGGCCGGTATTTCACCCTTGGTAGGGTGCTGCCATCTGAGGAGGGCCTCAAAGCCTGAAACTTTGCGATCTTTAAGATTTATCTGTGGCTGATATGCCAGAAACAGATCTTCATTTTTTAGGGCCTGTCTCAATTCGTCCTCGGAAGGCAAGTCATTAATACCATAATTATGGCTGTAGGAATGTTTGGTATGTTTTAATAATACCGTTTCAAGTTCATCTGTCCTAAATGGTTTCTGAAGTATTCCCAGTACGGACATGCCCTGCTCGAGTGCAAGCCGTTGTGCGGAGTGAAGAACACTTGTATCTTTACCACTCATAAAAACAATTGAGGCTCTGCTCTTATTTTTATGAAGGAAACGAAGTAATTCGATGCCATCAATGCCGGGCATGAACAGGTCAAGCACTATAATATCAATATCGATAGTATAGAGATTGGTAAATTCGGCGGGATTATCTGTGGACAATACCTTGAATCCCATTTCTTCAGCAACGTCTGCGACGAATTCCGCGAAATCAGTTTCGTCGTCTACTACAAGGAGCTTTAAGGGGGACATACCCTAATCCTTTTTATCTAGGGTTACTCGAATTCGATTTGCAAGCTCTGCATTTCTATATGGTTTAGCTATCATTTTCTTCCCCCATTTTTCTATTTCTTCAGAGGTTTGGATTTTTCCTGCGAAACCCGATGTTAATAATATTTTCAGGTCCGGATATAATTTGGTTGCCATTTCCGCCAAATTAAAACCGTTCATTGACCCTGCCATTACAATATCAGAAAATAAAAGATGTATTTTATTGTCTTCGAGAATCTTAAGTGCCTCATCTGAATTATAAGCACAAATAGCAGTGTATCCTAGTTCTTCTAATATATTTTTTGCGATAAAGGTCAGTTCTTCCTCATCATCAACGATAAGAATGGTTTCTGTGCCAACGGGTAGATTTTCTTTGATTTCTATGGGGGGCTTCATTCTTTCTGCCATCGTCAGTGACCGGGGCAGGTAAATTTTGAATGTGGTTCCGACGCCCTCTTCGGAGTATACGGAAATATAGCCTTTAGTTCTTTGGATGAAGCCATATATCATCGATAGCCCAAGGCCGGTGCCTTTATCTTTTTCTTTTGTAGTGAAGAAGGGGTCAAATATTTTCGGGATGGTGTCTTTGGGGATGCCATGCCCGGTATCACTTATTATGATTTCCACATATTCTCCGGGCAGAAAATTTTCTTCATAATCAGATGTGCTTTGGGTTATTATTTTATTTTTGGTTTCAACAAACAGCTGCCCCCCGTTTGGCATGGCGTCACGGGCGTTGAGTGAGAAATTGATCAGCGTATCTTCAAAATCCCCTGTATTAAGCTCCACCATCCATAAATCATCTTCCAAATCTATACCCAGTGAGATTTTGCTGGTCAGTGATTTGCCGACCAAATCTTCCAGACTTCTGATGATTTTATTCACATTCGCCGGACTGCCGGCTTCGGGAGCCTGATGGGAGAAGTTTAACAGACGGCGCGTTAGAGAAGAGCCGCGGAGAGCTGCATTCTGGGCCTTTTCCAGTTGTTTTTGTAGCTTGCCTCCGTCCTCAACTTTTCGTTTCATCAGGTCAAGATTGCCAATGATGACACCCAGTAAATTATTGAAATCATGGGCAATGCCACCGGCTAATTCACCAACCGCTTCCATCTTCTGTGATTTGCGCAGATGGCCTTCAAGTTGCTTGCGTTCAGTAATATCTTCCTTGGCGGCTAAAAAGTGAGTAACTGTTCCGTCTTCAGCCAAGATGGGTGAAATGAAGGTTAATTCCCAGAAATAGCTGCCATCTTTCCGCTTGTTCTGTAACTCACCACGCCATTTCTTGCCGGCTCTGATGGTATCCCAGAGAGCTTTATATTCTTTTTCTGAGGTATGGCCTGATCTTAGAAAACGGGGGTTTCTGCCTATAACTTCTGCGGCGGTATAGCCGGTTGCTTCCTCAAATTTAGGATTGACATATTCGATAATGCCATCAGTATCTGTGATGCTGATGGAGGCCGGGCTTTGTTCTACGGCCCTTGACAATTTGCGCAATTCATCCTCGGCGGTTTTATGCTTGGTTATATCCTGAACCATGGAGGCAATGCCCATTATATTCCCATCCGCATCGACCAGAGGGGTGTTAAACCATTCGCAATCAATGGTCCGTCCGTCTTTAGTGACGTTTTTACTCACATCATGGGTGCCACCTGTTTGACTAAGCAGGGCTGTGAGAACCGCTTCAAGCACATCATCCATTCCTTCGGGAACCATTAATTTTGTGGCGTGTTTTCCCAGGGCTTCTTCTGCGGAGAAACCAAAAATCTTCTCAGCGGCAGGGTTCCATTGGACGCAGTTGAACTGTCTATCCCACGATATAACGCCAAGCGGGGTATTCTTTAAATGAAGGGACAGCAGTTCTTCGCTTTTTCTATGGGCCGTTTCGGCCATCTTAAGCTCGGTGATATCAATGATGCTGAAAGGAACACTTTTAAAGCCATCCAGCGTTTTGGGTATGGGATAAGAGATGATGGCATTAATTGTTTTTCCCTTGAGCGTGCGGAAGTCTACAACGGCGCGGAAAACTTCTTTTTTATCCCAAATTGCACATAATCCATCGATAAATATATCTATCGCATTGGGGCCAAAAGTTTTATCAAACTGCCGGATAAAATCGCTATCGTCGACAGATTCAAATAGCTTTAATGTAGCCTTATTGACATGAATTACCTTGATCATTTCAACGAGATGCCAGACGTCTGTTTTATTATCTTCAAGATATTGGCGGATATCGGTTATGCCGTCATCGCGTAGCCTGTCCAATTCTATTTTTATACCCGACATATCTTCGTTACAGATGGCAACTTCGGCATATTCAAAAAGGCTTTTGTAGCGTTCTTCGCTTTTCCTAAGTTCGGTTTCAGCCTTTTTTAACTCGGTGATATCAATGATGCTGAAAGGGATACTATCGAATTCGGCCTCTGTTTCAGGGATCTGGAAAGAAATAATAGTGTGAATGTCTTCTCCATTAAGGTCCCGAAAATTTGCTTCAGCTCGGAAAGATTTCTTTTTGTCCCAAATGGCGCATAATTCATCAATGAATATATTGATGGCATTGTGCCCAAAAGTCTCGTCAATCTTGCCAAAAAAACCTTCTTTTGTTTTTGAAGAAAATAACTTAAGTGTGGCATCGTTGACTTCAACTACCTTGACCATAGCGGCCATCGCCCAAACATCCTGCTCGTTGTTTTCCAGATATTGACGAAGGTCTGTCACGCCTTTTTTACGTAGCTTATTTAACTCCCCAAGAACCTCAGTCAGATCCTCATTACACAGGGCAACATCAGCAGATTCGAAGAGCCCCCGATATCGTTCTTCACTGATATGCAGGGCCTCCTGAACGGCATATTCTTCTGTTACATCTCGAAAAACGAGAACCACCCCGGTAATATCACCATCATCATCGCGAATGGGGGCCGCAGAATCGGCGATCTGATGTTTAATACCATCTTTTGAAATAAGGGTCGTGTGATTGGCAAGGCCGACTGCCTTGCCACCGGCTAGTACAGTGTCGACAGGGTTGTTGACGGCTTTTTTTGTTGTGGCATTAATGATATAAAAAATATCGGATAGCGGCTTGCCTTGGGCCTCATTTAATTGCCAACCGGTCAGTTTTTCGGCAATGGGATTCATGCGGGTCACGTTACCATAGATATCGGTAGCAATCAGCGCGTCGCCGATGGAATTCAGCGTGGTTCGCAGGTTTTGCTCATTATTTTTTAATTCAAATTCTACCTGAATTCTCGCTTCGATCATTTTGTTAAAAGCATTGTTCAGGCTTCCGATTTCATCTTCCCCACTTACCGTAGCCCTTTCGTGCAATTCTCCTGATAAAATACGTTGGGCGACTTTTGAAAGCAAAATAATTGGGTTAACAACCCGCCTGCGGAAGTAAACGAATGTTAACAGGGAAAATAGTATGGTTGCAGTGATCAATATGAAAGTGATTTTCCTGTAATGAGCCTCTTTATTTTTAGAGTTGGAAATTTCAACGCGGATGCGCTCATTGAGATTGATCAGGAAATCCCGGATCGGCTGCACGATTTCCGCTTTTATCTCATGATATTGAGGGCTATGAAGAATTTCTCCAGCAAAGTCCGGGTCAGGGGTCCGGTTGAGGGTAAGCTTTCCCTCGCTGTCGGCAAAAAGACCCTTCATGGCTCCGAAGGCATTTTTTTCCATTTTGGACAGCTCGTCTGAGTGTTTTTTTGCTCTAACTAAGCCCGCCAGTTCCCGATCATTTATGCCTGCTTCCCTCATCAGGTTGATCAGGGCAACAGCAGGGCCGCGTGATCGATTTTTTCTTTCATTGGCTGTCACAAAATCCCAGTAGGACGCATCGTAGTTTTCAGGACGTGCAGTTTTGCCGTCCCTTATGGCTATAATTTCAAAATAATATTGTTTATAAATTTCATTACCAGTCATCACATAGGTTCGTGCCATTCTGGTCAGGTCATCAGAAGTTTGCCTAAGCTTGTCTGCCAGCAGGTGATGATTGTATAGTTTTTCGATCGTTGCGGTCGTTTGGTTTTGGCTGTTTGTCAGTTGACTTATTGACACGGCTATAGCGCTGAGCATACTAAATATTGTTAAAAATATAAAAAAGATACGTGTGGCAATATTCATACTATACCTCTGATATTTACGGTTTGTGATCCGGATATTATGCCATTGGCATTGGTTGCGAAAGGGTCTGAGTTATTCATCATATAGAAAAAAATAAATTTGAGGTAAAAATATATGCAAAAACTCTAATTTATCTTTTTCGCCACCAAAAGGCGGCAACTGATCCATGTGGCTATGCCCATTAAACAAATGCCGATTGCCATGGGAAATTGTGTCATATTAAAGCTATGGGCAACCGTAAGGCCGACAAAAGCGGCGAAGCTGTTCTGGACAAAGCCAGCCAGTGAAGATGCCGCCCCGACCATTTTAGGAAACGGGCCAATCAAGCCGGCCAGTGCAGTGGGAAAGGTCATTCCCAAGCCTATCATATAGAGAACCATTGGCCCTAATATTGCTGCAACATTGTTTGCTGATATCATCGCCAGGATTAACATTGAACTGCCTGCTAAAGCGCAGACAATAGCGCCGATTCTGACAATACGGGCAACGCCAACCGTGCCGACAATACGGCCGCCTACCTGTGTTCCTATCATATAGCCCACGACGGCGGTTGCAAAACAATAGCCGAACTGATCCGCGCTCAGGCCCAATATTTTGATAAAGACAAAGGCAGAGCCGGAAATGAAAGAAAATAAGCCGCTGTAACTGAATGTCAAAACTAAAAGATA
>JAGLJX010000363.1 GCA_023142175.1 Emcibacter sp. | reverse complement strand
TCCTGACGAACCTTGTCCGGATTAGCACCGGGCTTGTCAATTTTATTGATCGCCACAATGATTGGTACTTCTGCCGCTTTTGCGTGGCTGATGGCCTCAATGGTCTGGGGCATGATGCTGTCATCCGCCGCCACCACGAGAATCACTATATCCGTTGCCTTGGCACCACGGGAGCGCATGGCTGAGAAGGCCGCATGGCCCGGTGTATCCAGAAATGTAACCTTATCCCCATTTTTCATGCGAACCTGATAGGAGCCAATATGCTGGGTAATGCCCCCAGCCTCGCCCGTTACCACAGAGGATTTACGGAAAGCATCAAGGATCGAGGTTTTACCATGATCAACATGACCCATGACCGTCACTACAGGTGCGCGAACAGTCATATCACCTTCCGTGTCTTCGGGACCGGACAGATCAACTTCCACATCGGACGCGCTGACCCGTTTTACTATATGACCAAACTCTTCGACAATCAGTTCCGCTGTATCCTGATCAATTTCCTGATTAGCGGCGGCCATAACATCCATTTTCATGAGGGCGCGGATCACATCAACAGTTTTTTCCGTCATCCGGTTAGACAATTCCGCCACAGTGATCATGTCAGGAATGATAACCTCACGGAAAATTTTCTGCTGTGGATTTTGTCCGCCTTTGCGCTTTTCCTTAGCGCGGGCCCGCTTCAAAGCCGCAAAACTACGCTGACGTTCCTG
Source organism: Emcibacter sp. (assembly GCA_023142175.1). Next base: position 3,658 of record JAGLJX010000363.1, on the reverse strand, counting down.
CGCTCCACCAGACAATGCCTGCGTTACGGTCAGACGACCCGTCCGGCGCACTGGCTCACCCCGACCCCGGGATGGTTTTGCGGTTGGGCGTTTTTCTGCTTCTGGTTTTGCAGCCGGAATATGCTTTTTCGTTGCAGGGGCAGGTTTGGTTTTTACTTTTTCCGCAGCCTGTTTTTCTTCCTGCTCCGCCTTGGCCTTTAGATCGGCCTCGATCTTTGTCTTAACCTCAATATCAGCTTTGAATTTAGCATCATCGGTCGCTACTTTTTTTGCTGTTTTTGCTTCTAAAACTGCTTTTTCTTTTTCGGATTCAGACCGGGCAGCTTCCTCAACCGCCTTTCTCTTTGCGGCTTCGGCTTCCTGAGCAGCGCGTTTTTCAGTTTCTATCTTCGCCAGCTCCAAGGCCTGGGCGCGCGCCTTCATTTCGCCTTCCGTTAGCTGACGGCCACCGGATGCGGCTGGTTTCTTCTGTGCCAGAGCCGAAGACAGGACCTTCTTTTTCTGAAGCGTCGCAGATGGTGCCGGTGTGCTTGGTTCCTGAGCAGGTTTTTCGCCCGGTTTCAGCATCAGTTTTTTCTTACGCTGAACGACCACGCCCCCCGGCGCGCGCGAAACAGTAGGCGTCGCTGTTGACGGCTTCAACTGTAACGTCTTCCTACCAGAACCCGATCCCGAAATTGACAGGGGTTTTTTTGTGTCTTTATCGTCAGTCATTCTATATTCGCCTTCAGCCACTTAATTATATTGTTATGCTTGCTCTTATCGCATAACGACACCTTCATACCGGGAAAACTCCTCTAAGAAGCTTTCCGTCATACCACCCGACAATAATGCCACATTCACGGCATTTGACAAACCCAACGTCTGTCCCAACTCATCGCGGGTGAACATATCAATCACCGGCAATTTTTCAAGAACATTCCCCAGACCGGAGCATATTTTACTACGCCCACCCTCTGCGGCATCCTCTGCCATAATCAACGCCCGGACTTTACCCGACTTTAGCGCCGACCGCGTCTTTTCAAATCCTGATACCAATCGTCCGGCCCGATTTACCAGGCCCAGATAATTAAGGCATCTTTGCCGAAGCAACTTTTCCACAAGATCCGGCAAACCCTCGTCCACCTGAACCTGCTTTTTTTCATCCTCAGTAGCCTCATTCTGCTTTCCGCTTGATGAGGCTAAAACTTTATGCCCAAAACGGACAAATGTCTTTTTCTTCATGGCGCTTTTCAGCGTCTTGCCTTCCGCCAGAACCCAGCCACCGCGACCCGGTAATTTTGCCGCCACATCCGGGGTCACATTGCCCACAGGGTCCAAAACAAACCGGATCAGCTTATGGGTCTCATATGTATCCCCGGTTACCAGACATTTTCTGGTTATGGGTTTTTTGGCTCTGGGCTTTTTTGAGCGAAGATTCTTTGACATCGGTTTTCCCTTCGCTCCCGAATTTTATTCTGCCTTTTTTTCTTCTACAGCTTCTTCTTTTACTTCTTCTGTTTCTTCTGTTTCTTCGTCATCAAACCAGTGAGCGCGTGCGGCCATGATAATGTCATTGGCTTGGGTCTCACTTAAGTTTGCAGCTTTCAGAATACCGTCTTCTGAACTTGTTAACTCATCCGCAGACAGGTCACCAAGGTCATCCAATGTCTTGATGCCAGCCTTGCCCAAGGTCACCGTCATAGCCGCGGTCATGCCTTCGATAGCCGCAATCTCATCAGAAACACCCAGTTCAATTCGCGTTTTTTCAGATTCGGCAGACTGCCGTTCCAGTGATTCGCGGGCGCGATTTTGCAATTCTGCCACCAGATCAGTATCAAAACCTTCGATTCCGGCAAATTCTTCGGGTGCTACATAAGCAACTTCTTCCATGTTGCGGAAGCCTTCGGCCACAAGCAACAGGGCCAGAGTTTCATCCACATCCAACTGTTCAACAAACAGGTCGGTACGGACTTTATATTCTGCCTGACGTTTTTCCGATTCGACGGCTTCGGTCATGATATCCACCTGCCATCCGCTCAATTGAGAGGCCAGACGCACATTCTGTCCGCGCCGCCCAATGGCAAGGCTCAGCTGATCTTCTGCCACAACCACATCAATACGTTTTCTGTCTTCGTCCAGAACCACTTTAGACACATCCGCCGGCGCAAGGGCGCTGATGATCAGGGTCGCCGGATCCGCAGACCATTGAATGATGTCAATTTTTTCACCAGCCAGTTCATTTACAACCGCCTGAACCCGGCTACCGCGCATACCAACACACGCACCTACAGGATCAATTGAGCCATCGGAACTGGTCACGGCAATCTTCGCTCGGCTACCCGGATCGCGCGCAACACCGACAATCTCGATGATGTTGTCATAAATTTCCGGCACTTCCTGTGTGAACAGTTTGGCCATAAAGTCTGGATGTGACCGGGACAGGAATATTTGCGGCCCCCTGATCTCACGGCGCACATCGACAATATAAGCCCGTATCCGGTCACCATTGCGCATATGTTCACGGGGGATCATCTGATCGCGGCGGATGATAGCTTCGGCCTGTCCCACATCAATGATCACATTGCCATATTCAACCCGCTTGACCACGCCATTGATGATCTCACCAATGCGGTCCTGATATTCGTCAAACTGGCGTTGACGTTCGGCGTCACGTACTTTTTGCACAATAACCTGCTTGGCAGTTTGGGCGGCAACGCGGCCAAAATCTATCGGCGGTAGTTCGTCGGCCAGAAGATCACCGATTACAGCATTTTCCTTGAACTTTCCGGCTTCTTTCAGGGTCAGTTCAGTGGCATGATTTTCCACATGTTCCACGACCTCCAAAACCCTATAGAGTTTAATATCGCCGGATTTCCGGTCAATATGGGCCTTGATTTCATTATCTGCGCCATAGCGTGACCGGGCTGCCTTCTGAATAGCTTCTTCCAAAGCCTCCAGGACAATTTCCTTGTCGATGCTTTTTTCCCGCGCCACCGCATCCGCAATTTGCAGTAATTCAATCCTGTTTGCACTAACCGCCGTTGTCATACCTTAAGTCCCATTCTCAATTCAATTACACTAACGCGATGCTGCCGCCAGCAGTTCATCCGTCAATACAAGTTTTGAACGGTTTATGTTATTGAAATCCACTTCAAAAACTTCACCGTCCACTTCAATCTTTACCACATCTTGGGCGATGCCCAGTAATTTACCCCGATATCGCCGCCGACCATCTTCTGGAACCGACAATTCTATCTTAACTTCATATCCGGCATAATTATCGAAATCTTTATGCCTTGTAAGTGGTCGATCAACACCAGGTGTGCTGACCTCCAACACATATTCTCCCGAAATCGGATCCTCAACGTCCATTATTACAGAAATCTCGCGACTTAATTTTGCACAGTCTTCGACCAGCATAGTACCATCAGGCCGCTCTGCCATGATCTGCATCGTCACCGCGCCGCCCCGCGCTGAATTCTGCAGGGCAATGCGAACGATTTCATAGCCCATAGCTTCCGCAACAGGGTCAATAATTTTATGCAATATGTCTATTTGTGACGACACGTTATTTCCGTTCAGGCTTTCACCAATAAAAAAGCAGGCCAGTGAAACACTTGCCCGCACTCATAATTTTTTTCCAAGTGATTCGGTTGCTATATATATAGTCGAAAGT